>JBBQUC010000208.1:0-7084 GCA_038212815.1 Cytophagales bacterium | reverse complement strand
TGCATATACACCGCCAGGGCTTCGGGCGATGACTTGATGTTCGACAGCCCACGACGGGCGGCTTCTTCCACCCATTCGTCGGCGTAGCCGTTCCCCTCGAACAAAATCCGTTTGGTATCGGCGTAGTAGCCTTTCAGAATCTCGACAATGGCCAGTTCTTTCTTTTCGCCATTGGCCAGCCGCGCTTCGAGGGCTACTTTAAACTTGTTCAACTGGTCGGCCACAATGGTGTTCAGCACCATCATGGGGCTGGCCGAGTTGGCACTGCCCCCCACCGCCCGGAACTCGAATTTATTCCCCGTAAAGGCAAAGGGTGAGGTACGGTTGCGGTCGGTGTTGTCGCGCATCAGGCTCGGAATGCGCGTCAGGCCGAGTTTATAATACACGTTATCGCCCTTATTCACTGTCACCTCCGATTTCGTTTCCAAATCATTAAGCGTTTTGGTGATCGATTCGCCCAAAAACACCGACATAATGGCCGGGGGGGCCTCGTTAGCTCCCAGGCGGTGTTCGTTCCCCGCCGAAGCAATGGAGGCTCGCAGCAGATCGGCATGGTCGTGTACGGCCTTCACCACATTCATTAGAAAGGTCAGGAACCGCAGGTTTTCTTTGGGTTTGCTACTCGGTGCCAGCAGGTTCACACCCGTGTTGGTACCCATCGACCAGTTGTTGTGCTTGCCGCTGCCGTTGATACCCGCAAAGGGTTTTTCGTGAAAGAGTACCTTGAGGTTGTGTCGCTCAGCAATTTTATCCATCAAATCGCGCAGTAGGGCGTTATGATCGACGGCCAGGTTCACCTCCTCAAACGTGGGGGCTACCTCGAATTGCCCCGGTGCCACCTCATTATGGCGGGTCCGAACGGGCATCCCTAATTTCAGGGCCTCAAATTCAAAGTCAACCATGAAGGCATTGACGCGGGGCGGAATGGAGCCGAAGTAATGATTTTCGAGCTGCTGCCCGCGTGCCGGTTGGTGGCCAAACACCGTACGACCCGCCAGCACCAGATCGGGCCGGGCGTAGAACAGGGCGCGGTCAACCACAAAATACTCCTGCTCTGGGCCGAGGGTCGGGGTCACTTTGGTAATGTTGCGGTCGAAATACTGACATACCGATACGGCGGCTTTATCCAGCGCGTTCAGGGCTTTGAGCAGGGGCGTTTTATAATCGAGGGCTTCGCCCGTATACGCAATAAACACCGACGGAATGCAGAGCGTTTTCCCCCCCGCCCCATTCTCCATCAGAAACGCGGGCGACGACGGATCCCAGCCGGTATAACCGCGAGCCTCGAAGGTATTGCGCAGGCCACCATTGGGGAACGACGACGCATCGGGTTCCTGCTGCACTAACGCGCTGCCTTTAAACTTCTCAATGGCCTTGCCATCGAGGGTAATGTCGAAAAACGCATCGTGCTTTTCGGCGGTCTCGCCCGTCAGCGGCTGAAACCAGTGGGTATAGTGGGTAGCGCCCCGCGCGGTTGACCACGACTTCATGGCCCCGGCTACCTCGTCGGCAATCTGCCGGTCAATTTGCCCATTGGTCTGGATAGCCTCCGTCACTTTCAGGTAGGCTTCGGGCGAGAGGAGCGTACGCATCACCTCGTTATTGAAGGTATTGATCCCGAAAAAATCGGCCACCCGTTCGCCGGGGGCGGGAACAGCAATAGCCTGTCGGCTTTGGGCAATTTCGAGTGCTTTAAAACGGAAGTTCGACATGGGTAGTCTGGCGGGGTTTAGGATCGGAAAGTTAGGCCAAACATACAAACAAAAACCCGGCTACTCACGCAGCCGGGTTTGTATGGTATCAGAAAAAAAATCGTTACGCGCTCTTCACGGTCTTGATAATCACAGCCGCTACTTTATACGGATCGGCCGCCGAGTTTGGCCGACGGTCTTCGAGCCAGCCTTTCCAGCCGCGCTCTACCGTAGCGATGGGAATACGGATAGACGCACCCCGGTCGGATATGCCGTATGAGAACTGGTCGATAGACTGGGTTTCGTGTTTGCCCGTCAGGCGCAGTTCGTTATCGGCACCATATACGGCGATGTGCGCTTTGATAACCGCTGCTGGCGAGAATGACTGACAGATTTTATCATACACTTCTTTGCTGCCTGATGTACGCAGGGCAGTGTTTGAGAAGTTAGCGTGCATACCTGAACCATTCCAGTCGGTAGCCCCCAGCGGCTTGCAATGCCAGTTGATCCATACTCCGTGCGATTCGCCGATGCGCTCCAGCAGATAGCGGGCTACCCAAATCTGGTCACCAGCATCTTTGGCTCCTTTCGCAAAAATCTGGAACTCCCACTGCCCGGTAGCTACCTCGGCATTGATCCCTTCTACATTCAAACCGGCATCGAGACACACATCAAGGTGTTCTTCGATAATATGCCGGCCATAGGCGTTCTGAGCACCGACGGAGCAGTAATACGGCCCTTGTGGGCGTTTGGGAAAACCTTCGGTAGGGAAGCCTAAGGGACGATCCGTCTCAACATCCCACAGGAAATACTCCTGCTCGAACCCAAACCAGAAATCGTTATCGTCATCTTCAATCGTGGCCCGTCCATTGCTTACATGGGGCGTACCATCGGCGTTCAATACCTCGCACATCACCAGAAAGGCGTTGTTGCGCTGTGGATCGGGGTAAATAGCCACTGGCTTCAGCAAACAGTCGGATGAGCCGCCTTCGGCCTGTTCGGTCGAAGAACCATCGAATGACCACATAGCGCAGTCTTCGAGGTTGCCGGAAAAATCGGGTTCAATTTTTGTTTTGGAACGTAGGCTTTGAGTGGGCTTATAGCCGTCGAGCCAGATGTACTCTAATTTTGACTTTGCCATGCGGGATAAACGTTAAACAGTACTCGATGGAGGGTTAAACAATTTTCTGTAACAAATATAGAAGCTTAACCATAAAAATAAACTGATAATCCTGTTTTTACCCAATTTTTTTGCACTTTTTCAGTAAATAACAATTTAATATTCGTATTATTCAATTTTGTGCCAAATATAAGCTTACCTTTTTTTTGAGACCTTATAACCGGGAGAATATCGACTAAATTGAAAAAATAGCCCCAATTTTGACGCTCAAAATGACCCACTTCGTTATAATCGACCAAATTTACCTTTTTCACAAGCACCCATGATTACTGCTATTACTCTCTGCGAAGCCCATGACCGTATCCGGCCCTATATTCACCGAACGCCCGTCTTGACGAACCAAACCCTTGATGCACTGGCTGGTGTATCCCTTTATTTTAAACCCGAAAATTTCCAGAAAATTGGCGCGTTCAAAGCAAGAGGTGGGCTAAACGCGGTGTTACAACTGACAAGGGCTGAGTTGGCGAATGGCGTAGTGACCCACTCGTCGGGCAACCATGCTCAGGCTATTGCCTTTGCTGCCAGGCAGGTAGGCGCAACGGCCTACATCGTCATGCCCCACACGGCACCCCGGGTAAAAATAGAAGCCGTGCGCGGGTATGGAGCCGAAATTATCGAGTGCGACCCTACCCTCGAAGCCCGCGAAGCCGGCGTACAGGCCATTATTGCCCGAACCGGAGCTACACTGGTTCACCCCTTCGACGATGACCGGGTGATTGCCGGTCAGGCTACCGCAGCCAAAGAGCTGATTGAGGATGCGGGCAATGGTTCCGAACAACCCTTCGATGTGTTGATGGCTCCCGTGGGTGGAGGTGGTCTGCTGAGCGGTACGGCTCTGGCGGCTCATTATTTCTCACCGGGTACGCGGGTCATTGCCGGTGAACCAGCCGGAGCCGCCGATGCAGTGCTATCGTTCCAAAGCGGACGAGTCGAGAAAGCTCCCTTTGTCGATACCATTGCCGATGGCCTGCTCACCAACCTCAGCGAACGAACGCTGGCCTATATTCGTCAGCACGTATTGGGCATACTCACTGTTACCGACCCCGAAATTATTGCCGCCATGCGGCTGGTTTGGGAGCGGATGAAAATCATCATTGAACCCTCCTGCGCCGTTCCGCTGGCAGCTCTACTTAAAAACCGCGATCAATTCGCTGGTCAGAAAGTAGGCATCATTCTAACCGGCGGCAATGTAGACCTGGGAAAGTTACCTTTTTAGAGCACTGAAGCGAAGGGTGAGCGGGGAAGAGTGCGGGTTGAAGGATGAGGGGGGATTGACGCGGGAGAAGCACTTTACCCCTCACCCTTCACCTCTCACCCTTAAATACGCGGTGTATCCAGTTCGGCAAGGGAGGCTTGAATTTCTTCAGTGGTGACTTCGTGTTCTTCCAGTTTGCCCGACAAATACTGCTCATAGGCGCCCATATCGAAATGGCCGTGGCCGCAGAGGTTGAACAGAATGGTTTTGCTTATCCCCTCCTCTTTAGCCCGCTGGGCTTCCCGGATTACCGTGGCAATGGCGTGGGTGGCTTCAGGGGCGGGAATAATGCCTTCGGTGCGGGCAAACTTGATACCCGCATCGAAGCACTCCAGTTGCTTCAATGACTGGGCTTCAATGAGGCCGTCGTTCAGCAACTGGCTCACAATGGCCCCCGCTCCGTGATACCGCAATCCGCCGGCATGGATGGGTGCCGGTATAAAATTATGGCCAAGCGTGTACATGGGCAATAGCGGGGTCATGCCGATGGTATCGCCAAAATCATAGCGAAACACCCCTCTGGTGAGTTTCGGGCAGGAAGCTGGCTCGGCGGCAATGCAGCGAATTTTTTTGCCGTCGATCAGGTTGTGCCGTAAAAACGGGAAGGCAATCCCCGCAAAGTTGGAGCCACCGCCAAACGGAGCGACCACAATATCGGGCATGTCACCCACTTTTTCGAGTTGTTTAATGCACTCCAGGCCAATAACCGTCTGGTGCATCAGCACGTGGTTCAATACCGAACCAAGCGCATATTTGGTATCCTCGTCGTGCAGGGCCATTTCAACGGCTTCGGAGATGGCGATGCCCAGGCTACCAGGTGAGTTGGGGTCTTGCGCCAATATTTTTTTACCTGCTTCGGTCCGCATTGACGGCGATGGATACACATTGGCTCCCCAGGTATTCATCATAATTTTGCGGTAGGGCTTGCCATCGAACGATGCCCGCACCATATAGACATCGCACTCCAGCCCAAACAACTGGCAGGCAAAACTCAGGGCACTCCCCCACTGCCCGGCTCCAGTTTCGGTGGTGATGCGCTTCACGCCTGCCTGCTTGTTATAATACGCCTGCGGAACAGCCGTGTTGGGCTTGTGCGACCCGGCGGGGCTACCCCCTTCGTATTTATAATAGATTTTAGCGGGGGTGTCCAGCAGCTTTTCGAGACCGTATGCCCGGAACATGGGCGTTGGTCGCCAGATTTTATACACCTCCCGTACTTCGTCGGGAATATCCACCCACGTATCGCTGGTTACTTCCTGCTTGATGAGTTCCATAGGGAATAGCGGAGCCAGCATTTCCGGTCCGATGGGTTGGTGCGTACCGGGGTGCAGGGGCGGCAGGGGCTTGTTAGGCATGTCTGCCACAATGTTGTACCACTGCGAAGGTATCTCTGCTTCGCTCAGGGTAATCTTTTTTTGGTGGTTCATACGGAGTGAAGGGTCTGTTGGTTTAGGCAGACAAGATACTGATTTAGCCGTATATTTATCCGTAACAAACCAAATTCTTCATTTCTATGAAACGTGCATTTGCAGTAGCTGTGGCCCTTGGCATCACAGCAGCGGTGGCGGCTAACGCCGAACCTACCCCTGCCCCACCTGTGGCTGGGTTGTTCTATACCGCTCCCGCCGACTCCGTTAGGCTGGCCGATTATGTGGGAAACTACACCTTTGCCAGCAATGGGTATTTCACTACAGCCCACATTACCGTGAAGGAAGGAGCCTTACAGGGCGAAATCGATAGCAATGGGCAATACAAGCTAAACAAGCTGACAGATGCCGATGTGTTTCAATCGACCAGCAGCTACGCGTCGATTTATACGTTCCTGCGCGATGCGACGACCAAACAGATTACGGGCCTCAAATTAACCATCCAGGGAACCGACGTACTGGCTACTAAAGATAAATAAGCCACCCGGACAGGTCACCAAACAAAAAGCCCTCCCGATGCATCGGGAGGGCTTTTTAGGCATCAGACTGGTTACTGACTACTCGTTCGTATCGGCGTTATCTTCTACCCCGAAGCTCACCTCTTTGCGACCGCTGTTGCCAGCCCGACGCTTGGTTGGTTTTGGAGCTGGTGGGGTAATCATTTTCTGATACTCATCGTTGGTAATCGGCTTCAGATCAATGATCGAGTAGGTATTGTCGCTGATAGTAGCGCGGAAGTAACCCACCGACACATCATCTTTACCAGTGCAACGCTGCGTGACCGAGAAGACCGTCTGGAACGAAGTAACCTCCGTTTTCCGGCGTTTCTTCTTGTATATCACCGATTTGCCACTCTCGATTTGCGCTTTAGCAGCCTGTAGCTGTTTAGCCAGATCGCCTGGTACATCCTGTAGGTTCAGGATAACCGACGAGTTATCAAACTCGATAGCGGGGGTATCCAGGAACTTGTTCACACCTTTGTAGAAGAAGCGGGTGTATTTGACGGTATCGCGGGGGATGGCCGATGCATCAGGTGCGCAATAGCAGACCTTCACGTACTGGCTGGCACGGGTGTTCGGGATGCGGTAGTTCACCTCCAGGCGTTCCAGCTTGTGGTGGAAGTAGCACGAATCAACTTTAGAGGGTGGTGGCGGAATAGAGGCAAAATTGGTAGTAGCCACCTGACTCATGCAGGAACCGCACTTAGCATCCTGCCGGGTGTGTACCGTTGCATAGTAGAATCCTTGCTTTAACTGACCACCAGCTACCAGCGAATCGGGCAGGGTCAGGGTTGTATCCGTTGTATTTACCCGTTCGAGCAGGGGTTTGTCGTTAGCAATGCCAGTAGCATCGGTCGAGCGATAATAGACCCGCACGGTAAAGGTTTCGTTGCGGGGATTAACCGTGGTGCTGCGCCAGCTAAGCACGGGCGGGGCAACCGTTGTACCCATTGCCGCACCCTTGTCGGTATAAGACAGACTGGTACCGTTAAGCGGAGCATTATTAAACCGGGCGGTAATGGTCGGAATTT
>JBBQUC010000207.1:0-7090 GCA_038212815.1 Cytophagales bacterium | reverse complement strand
CAACAAAGAAAAACTGCTGATTTCATACACTACGTTTACCCCAGGCGGCAGTATCGACATCAGGGCGGACAGCCTGCGGGGGGAAATCCTGGCAACCATCCGGCTGGACACCTCTAAATCGCGTAATTTCTGGAACAGACTCACCCTGCTTAAATGGGTTGATTTGCCCCGGTTTCAGACCCGGAAAGACTTATATTTTGTGTTTCGGAATCCGGCCCTTACTGATGAAAAACAGGATGTCTGCTGGATTGACTGGGTTATGTTTCTGGATACCGATTTGCCGGGCAAAGGCCAGCCCGGCTATGTCCGGCAATGGCGTAACCTGAACGACTTATTGCTGGCTAAAACGGACGATATCCCCATTATGCAGGAGAATCCCACCGAACTGGCCCGCACCACACGCGTATTTGAGCGGGGGAGTTTTCTGTCGCCCACGCTGGCCGTGCAACCCGATGTACCCCATTCGCTGCCTCCCTTCCCGAAAAAAGCCCCCCGCAATCGGCTGGGATTGGCCACGTGGCTCACCACCCCCGATAACCCCCTGACGGCCCGCACCCTTGTGAATCGGCTCTGGGAGCAACTGTATGGCACGGGCCTGGTCGAGACGCTCGAAGACATGGGGTCGCAGGGTTTTTTGCCCACCCATCCCGACTTGCTGGATTACCTGTCGTACCGGCTGATGCACGACTGGCACTGGCAACTTAAACCCCTTCTAAAAGAGATGGTACTCTCGGCCACCTACCGGCAGGATGCGCACACCACCCCCGATGTGCTCAAAAAAGACCCTGCTAACCGCTACCTGGCGCGGGGTGCCCGCGTACGGCTAACGGGCGAGCAGGTGCGTGATGAGGCCCTGGCCGTGAGCGGGTTGCTCAGCTCAAAAATGTACGGTAAGCCCGTAATGCCCTACCAACCCGCCGGGGTCTGGCAGGTGGTGTATAGTGGCGAACCCTGGAAACAAAGCGCGGGCGAAGATACGTACCGACGGGCCATTTATACGTTTATCCGGCGGTCGAGTCCCTATCCGAGCATGACCTCCTTCGATGGATCTACCCGTGACCTGTGCCTGGCCCGGCGCATCCGCACCAATACCCCGCTACAGGCATTGGTTACCCTAAACGACTCAGCCTTTGTGGATATGGCCCGGCATTTTGCCCAGCGTATGGAAAAAGAAGGCGGCAACACCATAGAGGGGCAGCTACAACGAGGCTATTTCTTGATGATGGGCCACCCCCTGGCCAACCGTAAACAGGAAGCTCTCAAGCAACTATATGCCGAAGCCTACCATCAGTTTACGGCCAATAAACAAAAAAAAGAGGCTTGGTTTAGCCACGCAACCCCCAAAACAGCGGCCCTGGCCGTGGTGGCCAATACCATGCTCAATATGGACGAATTCATAACCAAGGAGTGATGAAACTACAGGACGAACTCCAACTCGAATCGGCCATGTTGGCCACCCGGCGGCATTTTCTGAAACAATGCACCTCCGGCATTGGCCTGATGGCTCTGGGGAATCTGATGGGTGGTTGCGAGCCGGGGCAGCCAGTTACTGACATACTCACCAATCCACTGGCAACGCGATCTCCGCATTTTGCGGGCAAGGCTAAATCGGTGATTTACCTACACATGTGCGGCTCGCCCTCGCAGTTAGAGCTTTGGGACTATAAGCCGGAATTGAGCAAGCTGGATGGGCAGCCTTGCCCGCCTTCGTTTCTGGAGGGCAAGAAGTTTGCCTTTATCCGGGGCGTGCCGGATATGCTGGGGTCGCTGGGCAAGTTTAAACAGCATGGCGAGTCGGGGGCGTGGCTGTCCGATTATTTTCAACACCTGCCTACTGTGGCTGACGAGATTTCATTCCTGAAAGCCATGTACACCGACCAGTTCAACCACGCGCCGGCCCAACTGTTCATGCATACGGGTAGTGCCCGGCTGGGTCGCCCGTCGATGGGGTCGTGGGTAACCTATGGCCTGGGGTCAGCGAGCGATAACCTGCCTGGGTTTGTGGTGCTCACCTCCGGTGGCAAAGCCCCCGACGCGGGCAAATCTATCTGGGGCAGTGGATTTCTTCCCTCCGTGTATCAGGGTGTGCAGTGCCGCTCGGAGGGCGATCCGGTGCTGTTTCTGAGCGACCCGGCGGGACTGGATCGTGACTTACGCAAAAAGGCCATCGACGTACTGAGCGAGGTGAACCGACAACAGTATGAAGAGTTTAACGACCCCGAAACCCTGGCTCGTATTGCCCAGTATGAGTTGGCGTTTAAGATGCAGGTATCGGTGCCGGAAGTAATGGACATCAGCAAAGAGCCAGCCTATATTCATCAACTATACGGTACCGAGCCGGGTAAATCGTCGTTTGCCAACAACTGCCTGCTGGCCCGGAAACTGGTCGAGAAGGGCGTTCGATTTGTGCAGCTATACGACTGGGGTTGGGACACCCACGGCGATGGGGAGGGAACCTCGCTGGAAATTGGCTTACGTACGAAAACGAGGCAAATTGACCAGCCCATTACCGCCCTGTTGCTTGATTTGAAACAACGAGGGATGCTCGACGAAACCCTGGTGGTGTTCGGGACAGAGTTTGGTCGCACCCCGATGCGGGAGAATCGGAATGGCAAGACAATGCCGTTTAAAGGCCGCGACCACCATACCGATGCGTTTACCTGCTGGATGGCAGGTGGCGGCATCCGGCGCGGGTATAGCCACGGCGAGAGCGACGAACTGGGGTATTTTGGTGTATCGGGCCGCACCCACATCCACGATTTGCAGGCTACTATTCTGCATCAGTTAGGCTTTGCTCACGAAAAACTCACCTACGAATTTCAGGGCCGCAACTACCGCTTGACAGATGTGTCGGGCAAAGTGATTCGGGAAGTGATTGCGTAGCAGTTGGCAGATAGCTTGCTCTGGTGGGCAGAAATGCCTACCTTTGCGGGAAATTTTTCCACCCCCGATGGCATCGTTTAATCCGGTAAAGATTTTTTCAGGGAGTCAGTCCACGTATTTAGCCGAGAAAATCGCGCATTACTACGGCAAAGACCTCGGCGGCTATACCTGCCGACGGTTCAGCGATGGGGAAATGTCGCCTTCCTTCGAGGAGTCGGTGCGGGGCTGCGATGTATTCCTGATCCAGTCCACCAATCCCCCCGGTGATAACCTGCTCGAACTGCTGCTAATGGTCGATGCCGCCCGGCGGGCTTCGGCGCACTACGTAACGGTGGTGATTCCGTATTTCGGTTACGCCCGTCAGGATCGGAAAGACAAACCGCGTGTGTCCATTGCGGCTAAACTAGTGGCAAACCTGTTATCGGCATCGGGTGCGGACCGGCTTATGACCATCGACCTGCACGCAGGGCAAATTCAGGGGTTCTTCGACTTTCCGGTCGATCACCTGGAGGGTACATCGGTCTTTGTGCCCTACATCCGCAGCCTGAATCTGGAGAACCTCGTCATTGCCTCTCCCGATGTGGGGGGAGCCAACCGCGCCCGCAACTTTGCCAAGCACTTCAACGCCGATATTGTGCTGTGCGACAAACATCGCAAACGCGCCAACGAAATTGCGTCGATGCAGGTGATTGGCGACGTAGAAGGGGCCAACGTGGTGCTGGTCGATGACCTGATTGATACGGGCGGCACACTCTGCAAAGCTGCTCAGATCATTATGGACAAGGGTGCCAAGTCGGTGCGGGCCATCTGTACCCACCCGGTGATGTCGGGCAAAGCGTACGAAAACATTGCCGGTTCGATATTGGATGAACTGGTTATTGCCGATACGCTGCCCGTGAGTGCGTCAAGCCCAAAAATTAGAGTGTTGTCTGTGGCAGAGCTTTTCGCCAAAGCCATTGGCCGCATTCGTGACCATGAATCTATTAGTTCACTGTTTATAAAATACTGAATGCGTGAATGAGCGAATTAGTAAATGCCTGGATTTTATCTATCAGTTTACTGAACCGTCGCTCATTCGCTCATTCACTAATTCACTAATTAATTTTTACACAAATGAAAAAAATCGAGATTGTAGGGTATAAACGAGCGAATCTCGGCCGGACGGAATCGCAAGCCATTCGTGCCGAGGGCAATGTGCCCTGTATCCTGTACGGTGGGGCCGAGCAGGTTCCGTTCTATGCACCCGCTATTCTGTTCCGGGCACTGCTGTTCACGCCCGATGTGTTCGACATAACGCTAAACATTGAAGGTACCGAGTACCGGGCTATTTTGCAGGAAACCCAGTTTCACCCCGTGAGCGATACGTTGCTGCACGCTGACTTTCTGTTGGTGTCTGACAAGCCCGTTAAAATTGCGATACCGGTTCGGCTGGTAGGCAATGCGCCGGGGGTACAAAAAGGGGGTAAACTGGTAATTCTGGTGCGGAAACTCCGCATGAAAGGTACGGTTGACCAGATGCCTGAATACATTGATGTGGACGTGTCCACTCTCGATTTGGGTAAGGCCGTTCGCGTGGGTCAGATTCCGGTACCAGCCGGTCTTGACATGCTCGAGCAAGCCTCGAATCCCGTGGCCCAGATTGAAATTCCCCGCGCTCTGCGCGGTACGGTGGGTAAATAATCCTGCTTTTTTGGCTAATAGATGTACCAAAGCCTGCTCAATGAGTGGGCTTTGTTGCGTTTAGATGCCGCAAGTATCCCCCAACCATGTACTTTTGTACCGAAATCATCAGCGTCATCTTTCCGGCCACAGCATGAAGCGAGTATTAATCACCGGCGGAGCCGGGTTCCTGGGGTCGCACCTCTGCGACCGATTCATTAAGGAAGGGTATCACGTCATTGCGATGGATAACCTCATTACAGGCGACATCCGCAACATCGAACACCTGTTTCGTCTGCCTAATTTCGAGTTTTACCACTGCGACGTATCGAAGTTCATCCACGTACCGGGCGAACTTGATTATATCCTGCATTTTGCCTCGCCCGCCAGCCCCATCGACTACCTCAAAATTCCGATTCAGACCCTGAAGGTAGGTTCGTTGGGAATTCATAACTGCCTGGGACTGGCGCGGGTAAAAAATGCCCGGGTACTCATTGCCTCTACCTCCGAGGTGTATGGCGACCCAACTGTACACCCCCAGAACGAAGACTATTGGGGTAACGTGAACACCATTGGCCCACGCGGAGTTTATGACGAAGCCAAGCGGTTTCAGGAGGCCATGACAATGGCGTACCACACTCACCACGGCCTGGAAACGCGCATTGTTCGCATATTTAACACCTACGGCCCCCGGATGCGGCTGAACGATGGGCGGGTGCTGCCCGCCTTTATTGGCCAGGCCCTGCGGGGTGAAGACCTCACCATTTTTGGTGATGGTAGCCAAACCCGTTCGTTCTGCTATGTCGATGACTTAGTAGAAGGGATTTACCGCCTGTTGCTGAGTGAGTATGCGTATCCGGTAAACATTGGTAACCCCGCTGAAATTACCATCGGCGAGTTTGCTGAAGAGATTATCAAACTGACGGGCACCAGGCAGAAAACGGTGTATAAACCCCTGCCTACCGACGACCCTAAGCAACGGCAACCGGATATTACCCGGGCAAAAGCGATACTGGGTTGGGAGCCTACAGTGGCGCGGGCCGAAGGGTTACGGATTACCTATGACTACTTCAAAAGCCTGCCTGAAGATGAACTCTACAAAGCCGCCTACCACCGCGAGTTTGTCAAGAATTAAGGGCGATCATTCGGTATAGTTGTTTGGCATTTTTCAGAACTCCTATTTGTGGATTCCATAAACATGTTCAACCCTACAGTTCAGATGACCCCTGCCAAACGCCTTGATCAGATTGAACCCGTATTAGCCGATGTTGCCCAGAAAACAGACCGTTTAACGACACCACGGGCCGTATTTTCGAGCTAGCACTTGATAATCAGACCCAACTTGAAAAAACCCGCGTAGAAGTTCGCCAAATCCGTGAGGAAACTCGCCAAACCCGTAATGAGTTAAAGCAGGTAAAAAGCCAAGTTGATACTACGGCTAAAGGACTTGCTAATCTGACCGTGACTGTCCAGCAAGGGTTTGGTGAGGTCAGACAGGACTTGAGTACTATACAACGGGGGTTTGGTGAGGTTAGCCAGGAGTTCAGTGAAGTTAGACAAGAGTTCAGTGGTCTTAAGCAGGGGTTTGGTGAGGTCAGGCAGGAGTTGAGTACTGTAAGTCAGGGGTTCAGCGAAATAAGCCAGGAGTTCAGTGAAGTTAAACAGGAGCTTACCGGGGTTCAGCAGGGGCTGGGGAGTGTAGGTGGTCGTTTAACTACTGTTGAAACGGACATTAAAGAAATTTTATCTATCCTACGAAACCGTGGTTGACTAGACTCGTTATTTGCACAAAAAAACCGCGCCTGTCGCTCCAGGCGCGGTTTTTTGTGCGACACCAGCTCATGTTCATACCTACTATCATCTTTCTCACATACCAACAAAAACCTTTCTCAATAGAATTAGTTGATTAGCAGAGGCTTTGCCTACACTGACTCAAACTGACTCAGCAATGAATAAATTTTTCGCCCTGGCTAACGAAGTTGACTTGGTTGCGGGCCTGAAAACCCACGATGCTGCGATTTTTACCCTACTTTACGAGCGGTATGCAGGTGCTTTGTTAGGGGTGCTGCTGCGCATTGTGCATGATCCTGACGACGCGGCTGATTTGCTACAGGAATCGTTCGTTAAAATATGGCAGCAGGGCCACCGGTACGACCCCACGCAGGGGCGGCTGTTTACTTGGTTCCTGACTATTACTCGCCGAACCGCACTTGACTACCTCCGGGTCAAGAAAACCCAGGCTACTCAATACGCAGCGGTTGCCTTCAGCAGCCCTCCCGCCAATTTTACCCCCACTTATCACTACATTGGCTTTCAGAGTTGGGTAGATGGCCTGCTGGCCGATAAACATCGCCAGATTATCACGCTAGCCTATTGGGGGGGCCATACTCACGAAGAGATAGCCAACGAGCTAAACCTGCCGCTGGGCACCGTTAAAACCCGCATTCGCCTGGCCCTGAAACACCTTCGGGAGGTGCTGGCACAGGAAGAAAACCTATAGATAATTCCACAGGCATAAGCGGGGAAAAAGAATAAGAGCGTGTTGGGA
>JBBQUC010000206.1:0-7138 GCA_038212815.1 Cytophagales bacterium | reverse complement strand
CCGGGGGCACCTCACCCAACAGGGCGACGAACCCACCACCGAGCGCAACGGCACGCTGATCTGCTTTGAACCCGACGACACCGTGTTCAAGCACTTTCATTACCGGGGGCAGTTTGTATCAGACATGATCTGGAACTACTGCTACCTGAACGCCGGGCTGGTGGTCAATTTTAATAAACAGAAATTTATTTCGCAAAATGGCCTGCTCGACCTGCTCAGCAGCAAGCACAAAGAAGACGACCTGCGCTACCCCATCATTCACCTGAAGGGCAATGATATTGAACTGGCTCTCTCGCATGGCAACGCCTATGGCGAAGAATATTACTCGTTTGTAAATGGCCAGAATACCACGCAGCACGGCACCCACCTCAATGCGCTGAAAGAGGCTCTTGTGGAAACCATTCGGCGGCACTACGACAAGAACTACGAAACCACCGACATCCGGGCCAGTATTATTGCCGCCATCAGTATTCGGGTGCAGGAGCCAGTGTTCGAGTCGCAGACCAAAACCAAACTGGGATCGCTCAACATGGCTCCCGAAGCCAACGCGCAGTCGGTCAACTCATTTGTGAAAGACTTTGTGAAAGAGCGACTCGACAATTACCTGCACATCAACCCCGGCGTACGCGATGCCCTCAAAAAACGGATCGAACAGTCGGAGCGCGAGCGGAAAGAATTGGCGGGTATCAAGAAACTGGCCAATGAGCGGGCCAAGAAAGCCAACCTGCACAACAAAAAACTCCGCGACTGCCGCAATCACCTCCCCGACCTCAAAGCCGACGACCGGCTCAACACCACCCTGTTCATTACCGAGGGCGACTCAGCTAGTGGCTCCATTACCAAAAGCCGCAACGTGCAAACCCAGGCAGTGTTTAGTTTGCGGGGCAAGCCGCTCAACTGCTTCGGCATGACTAAAAAAGTAGTGTATGAGAATGAGGAGTTCAACCTCTTGCAACACGCCCTCGACATTGAAGAGGGTCTGGAAAGCCTGCGGTACAACCGCATCGTCATTGCTACCGATGCTGATGTTGACGGCATGCACATCAGGTTGTTGATGCTGACGTTCTTTTTGCAGTTCTTCCCCGATTTGGTTAGAAACGGGCACCTATACATTCTGGAAACCCCCCTATTCCGGGTACGGAACCCTAAGAACCACAAAGAAACCCGCTATTGCTATTCGGAAGAAGAGAAGCAGAAAGCCATCGACAAACTGACCAAAGCAGGCAAGAAAGTGGAGATTACCCGGTTTAAGGGACTGGGTGAGATTTCGCCGGAAGAGTTTGGCCTGTTCATTGGCGAAAACATGCGCCTGGAACCCGTTATTATGGAGAAAGAAACCTCAGTGCCGAAACTCCTGAGCTACTACATGGGCAAAAACACCCCCGACCGCCAGCGATTCATTATCGACAACCTCCGCATCGAGAAAGATGTTGACGATGTAGCACTAGTATAATAAGCGTAGGGCTTTTCTTACCAAAAATTTCGCCTAAACCCCTTATGCTGAACCTCTCCATTCTTCTCGAAGATAGCGCGAGCCGTTATCCCCACAAAGCTGCTTTTATCTTCGGCGAGTCGTCGTTTACCTACACTCAAGTGAACGGGGCCGCCAACATGATTGCCAACGGACTCCGCGCCAACGGCATTCAGGTGGGAGACAAAGTGGCCCTGACCTGCCCCAATGTACCCTATTTCCCGATGATTTATTTCGGGATTCTGAAGGCGGGTGCAGTGGTGGTGCCACTCAGTATTCTGCTCAAAACCGACGAGGTTGTTTATCACCTCACCGACAGCGAGGCCAAAGCGTATTTTTGCTTTGCTGGCACACCCGAACTGCCAATGGCCCAAATTGGTCATGCAGCTTTCGGGCAAGTGCCTGGTTGTGAGCAATTTTACACCATTATGCCCAAACCCGATATGCCATCGACTATCGATGGAACCGGCACGTTGGGCAGTTGCATGGCTGGGCAATCGCCCGTGTTTGAAGCCCATGCATCGGGGGCCGACGATACCTGCGTAATCGTTTATACATCGGGCACCACGGGCCGACCTAAAGGAGCCGAGTTAACCCACAGCGGCCTGCTGCTGAATACAATGGTATCTGCCAAGGCGTTTGAGGCCACTGCCGACGATAAAGTGCTGATTGTGTTGCCGTTGTTTCATATTTTCGCGATGGTATTGGCCATGAACACGGGAGTTTATGCCGGGTCAACCAGTGTGATGCTGGCCCGGTTCGAGGCCGAAACGGTGTTCGAGACGATGGTGAAACACCAGATTAGTTACTTCGCCGGGGTGCCAACCATGTACTGGGGTTTAGTGAATCATCAGAGCGAACGATATAGCCATGCCGACGTGGCCAAACACCTCAGAATGGCCGTTAGCGGGGGAGCCTCGTTGCCAGTGAAGGTGCTGGAAGATTTTGAACGGCTGTTTGGCGTACCGATTTACGAAGGTTACGGCATGTCGGAAGGGTCGCCGGTGGCCACCTTCAATCAGAAACAGATTGGGCGCAAACCCGGCTCCATCGGCACACCCATTTGGGGGATTCGGGTGAAATTAGTTGACCTGGAAGGCAACGAAGTCCCCGTTGGCGAAAAGGGCGAACTACTCTATAAAGGCCACAATGTGATGAAGGGCTACTTCAACAAACCCGAGGCCACCGCCGAAACCATTGTCGATGGCTGGCTCCACTCCGGCGACATTGCCATCAAGGATGAGGACGGTTTTTATTACATCGTTGATCGTACCAAAGACATGATTATCCGGGGTGGTCTGAACGTGTACCCTCGTGAGATCGAGGAGCTGATGATTCAGCACGAAGCCGTGTCACTGGTGGCCGTAATCGGGATTCCGCATGAGGAAATGGGCGAAGAGATTAAGGCGTTTGTGGTGCTGAAAGAGGACCACGTTGTCGCCGAAGCCGACCTTATTGCCTGGACCCGCGACCGGATTGCGGGCTACAAATATCCCCGCCATGTGGAGTTTATGCCCGCCCTACCCATGACCGCGACGGGTAAGATTCTGAAAAAAGAACTGCGGGTGCTGTAGGAAACCAACTTTTACAACTTTATGAAAAAACACTACCTCTTAACTTTCAGTGTGTTACTGATTAATTCAGCAGCTTATAGCCAGTCACTCACCAAAACTGAGCAAGCTATTGTGGAGACGGCGCGTCGGCAGCAGCCCGAAACGGAAGCTTTTCTGGAAAAAGTCGTGAACATCAACAGCGGCACGCTCAACAAAGAAGGCGTTCGGCAGGTGGGCAAACTAATGGCTGATGAGTTCGACAAATTGGGCTTCAAAACCGAGTGGGTCATGTTGCCCGATTCGCTGAACCGGGCGGGACATTTGGTAGCCACGCGGCAAGGTAAAAAAGGTAAAAAACTGTTCCTGATTGGCCATTTAGACACCGTTTTCGAGAAGAGCCTGCCGATGGAACCCTTCACCCGCGTGAATGACTCGACCGCATCGGGGCAGGGCGTGAACGACATGAAAGGGGGCGATGTGCTGGTGATTGCCGCCCTCAAAGCCTTGCACACCCAAAAATTGCTCGACGACACCTCAATTACGGTCTATTTCACGGGCGACGAAGAGAGTTCTGGCGGGCCGGAAAGTCGGCGGGATTTTATTGAGCGGGCCAAAATGGGCGATATAGCCCTCGGCTTTGAAACGGCAGGGGGGTTGCAAACCGTAACCACAGGTCGGCGGGGGGCGAGTAGCTGGACGCTGAACGTGAAAGCCCGGTCGGGGCATTCGTCGCGGGTGTTCAGCGATTTGGGATACGGGGCTATTTATGAGGCCGTTCGGATTCTGAACGAGTTCCGACGCACTTTAAGTCAGGAGCAGTATCTGACGTTCAACCCCGGCCTGATTGTGGGTGGATCGGAGGTGCATTACGACGAGAAAACGGCCAAAGCCGAAACCATCGGCAAAACCAACATTGTGGCGGGTACGGCCCTGGTGAAAGGTGATTTGCGGTTTCTGACCGAGCAACAGAAAGAGAAAGCCCGTGCCACTATGCGCGAAATTGTTGATAAAAGTCTGCCGCTTACCAAAGCCACCATCACCTTTGCCGACGGGATTCCGGGTATGGAACCCACCCCCGCCAACGACGGCCTTCGCCTACAACTCGACAAACTGAGCCACGACATGGGCCTCGGCCCCGTTGCCGCCACCGACCCTGGCCTGCGCGGGGCGGGAGATATTTCGTTTGTGGCCAACTATATGCCCTGTTTAGATGGTTTAGGCGCGTCGGGCAAGGGGGCACACAGCATTGAAGAGACCCTAAATACCAAACAATTCCCTTTGCTGATTCAGCGCACGGCCTTATTTCTGTATCGGCTGACGCGATGATTGGCCTCACGACCCCATAGTTTGAAAACCATCGTCCTACAATCCCTTCCCATGAACCGAAACTTCCTCCTTTTCACGCTGGCATTGCTGACAGTCAACACACTGACCATCAACGCACAAGATATGCGTAGCAGATTGATTGCCCGTGCCGCTCAGTTCGATTTGAAGACTCCGTATAAGGGGCCACCGGGCGACGCGCTGTCGCATCATACGTCGGGTTACGCCAAAATTATGTGTTCGGCAGTATTCATTACAGGACTCAAACCAGAGTTTGCTGCTGAGAATGTTGGGTATTTTACAAGCCCCTATGCTGAACGGGCGAAGGTAGGCAAGCCCATTATCGACTACGCCAAAAAGTCAGTATCAATCACATTGCCCAACGGCATTACCAGAAAGGCCATCTACACGGGCGACCAGAGCCAGGGTTGTATAACGTTACCGGAAGGCGGGAATGCCCTGAATTACAAACCAGTAACCATTCCCCGCAATCTACCCAATGCCGCCACCACACCCTGGCCAATGGGCGATATGTTACCCACCAGCCCCATGCCCGCCGGGATCGACATGGCGAAGGTACAGTTAGCCATGAATGCCGCTTTTGAACCCGCCGAAGCCCTGACAGCGGCTTTTGTGGTAACGTATAAAGGCCGGATCATTGCCGAACGCTACGGCGAGGACATCACCAAAGACACCCCGCTGGAAAGCTGGTCGATGGGCAAAAGTTTGTCGGCCACCCTCATGGGCATTCTGATGAAGCGGGGCATTTACACGCTCAACCAACCCGCCCCCATTCCGCAATGGCAACCCCCAAACGACCCACGGGCCAACATCCGAATCAGCGACATCATGCACATGTCGAGCGGGTTATATTGCCGGGCACCCCAAGACCCCGAATTTGACCCGGCCCTCGGCTACCCCGAACATTTGTACCTCTACACCGATGCCGGTAACTCATTTACCTACGCGGCCAACCTGCCACAGCAGCGGCCACCCAACACCGTTGGCCGCTACCGCAACTCCGACCCGGTGCTGATTAATTACCTCAACCGACTGGGGATCGAAAAGATGGGTGAGGTCTATCACACATTCCCGCAAAGAGCTTTATTCGATAAAATTGGGGTTCGCACAATGGTCATGGAAACTGACCCATCGGGCAATTTTCTGACCCAGGGCTACGAATTTGCGTCGGGTCGGGACTGGGCGCGACTCGGCAACCTGTATCTACAGGATGGTGTTTGGAATGGCGAACGCATTCTGGCAGAGGGTTTTACCAAGTTCGTCAGCACCCTCGCTCAACCGTGGGTAGCCGATGGACGACCCATCTACGGCGGTTTGTTCTGGATCAACGGCGACGGTGCCAGGCCCATCCCCAAAGAAGCCTATATGATGCTGGGAGCCGGTGGGCAATCCGTCACCATGATCCCCTCGCACGACTTGGTAGTGGTGAGGCTGGGACATTATAAAGGATCGCAAGCGGGCGACAAAGCCCTAAACAACGCCTATGCGCTGCTGATGGAAGCCGTGAGTCAGAAACCATGAGCCTGAAAAAACCCATGCCCCCACTCGACCTCACAACCATCGTCAACCTGTTCGATTTGGAGCCGTTGGCTGCGGAGCGAATGACTACAATGGCCTACGAATACGTGGCGAGTGGAGCTGGTGACGAGTTTACAGTGCGCTGGAACCGCCAGGCGTTGGATGCTATCAAACTCAACGCACGAGTGCTAGTAGATGTCAGCCAATTAGATACCCGCGTCTCGCTGTTTGGGCAGGAGTTGCCGTACCCCATTCTGGTTGCGCCGACTGCCTACCACAAAATCATGCACCCCGATGGCGAATTGGCCACGGCACGGGGAGCCGGAGCAGCCTCGGCGGTTTATGTAGTTAGTTCCTTTACAACCACTCCGCTCGAAGCGATTGCCAACGTAGCCACGCAGCCGCTCTGGTTTCAACTCTACATCCGCGACGACCGGGAGTTCACCAAAGCCTTAATTCAGCACGCCGAGGAACAGGGTTGCCGCGCCCTTTGTATTACGGTGGACACCCCGGTGGCTGGTGTCCGCAACCGGCAGCAACGGGTTAACTTCGCCATGCCCGACGGGGTGGCTACCCCCCACATGCCTTATGCGCTGGCCCTTACCAAATCGCTCACCTGGAAGGACATTGACTGGATACAGTCATTCGCAAAAATCCCCGTTCTGCTCAAAGGCATCCTGAACCCCGACGATGCCGAAATTGCAGTTCAGGTGGGAGCGTCGGGGGTCATTGTTTCCAATCACAGCGGGCGGAATTTAGACACTGTACCCGCCACCATTGAAGTGCTGCCCCGCATCGCTGAACGGGTAAACAAGCGCGTCCCAATCCTGATGGATGGCGGTATTCGGCGCGGCACTGATGTGTTAAAAGCCATTGCCCTCGGTGCCAACGCGGTGCTTGTAGGCAAACCCATTTGTTTTGGTCTGGCCTGTGGTGGGGCAGAGGGCGTTACAAAAGTGCTGAACATTCTGCGCGAAGAACTCGAACTGGCAATGACCTTAACGGGCCGGGCAACCCTGGCCGAAATTGACTCATCAGTAATTTGGAAGTAGATTATACAAACGGTAAAACCACAGCCATGAAAACCATTGCCTTGATTGCCCTCCTGTGCCTGACAAGCCTCTTAACCTTCGCGCAAACCGCCGATGAGTATTACCTATACATCGGCACCTATACCCGCAAAACCAGCGAGGGTATTTATGTATATCGGTTCAATATCCAAACGGGTGATTTCGGGCCGGTAAGCATTGCC
>JBBQUC010000205.1:0-7160 GCA_038212815.1 Cytophagales bacterium | reverse complement strand
GAAACAAATGCGGGCGGCAAAATCGACTTTGCCAAGCCACAAGCCCGGGATGCAAGCATTGGTGCCTACCGGGCTAATGCGGCATCGGCTCAGTATTCACGGGTGATTGCCGCCCAACTCTACGGGGGAAAGCGTCCGTTCGGCTATGCCTTTGGGGGCAGCGGTGGCGCATATCGGACGGTAGGTGGCATAGAGAACACGGAGGGGGTTTGGGATGGCGTCGTGCCGTATGTGCTGGGTTCACCCATGGCTATTCCCAACGTCTTTACGGTTCGGATGAATGCCATGCGGGTTTTGCACGATAAGTTTCCTCAGATCATTGATGCCCTCGAACCAGGTGGTAGTGGCGACATGTACGCCGGGCTGAATCAGGAGGAAAAAGAAGCCTTACAGGAGGCAACCAGAATGGGCTTTCCGCCCCAGTCCTGGTTTGGCTACAAAAACATGGGTGTCCATGGGTTTCTGGTGCTGTATCAAAGTATCGTCGGAATTGACCGGTCCTATTTCGACAAGGATTTCTGGAACACCCCCGGCTACTTAGGGGCCACCGCACCGGCCTCCCTCCTGAAAGCCCGTATCCAGCAGCCCAGTATCATAAAGGCCGGTGTTACCAGTGACCAGGCCGTAGCGTTAGGCTTAACGAAGGCGATGTCAGTGCAGGACCGGGGCACGGCCGATGCCGCCTGGAAAAGCCTGGGCGGGGTGGAAGGAGCCATGCCCGTTGGGTTTCAACTGCAAAACAGATTACCCGACATTGACTTTATGGGAGGTGATATGCTCATCAAAAGCGGGGCCGCTGCCGGTAAAACACTACAGCTTACGAAAATTTCGGGTGACAAAGTTGTACTTGGCCCGGTCGATCCGGCCTTGCTGGCTCAGGTAAAACCGGGCGACAGCGTACAAGTAGATAATTCGAACTTCCTGGCGGTACAAACCTATCACCGGCATCAGGACCCAGGTAAGCAGTATCCGGTTTGGGACCAGTTTAGGGATGCTTCCGGCAAGCCGGTTTATCCGCAACGCCCCATGCTTTTAGGCCCCCTCTTTACCCAGGGAGCGGCTGGGGTATTACCGACGGGTAAGTTCAATGGTAAGATGATTCTGCTCGAATCACGCTGGGACCGGGAAGCGTTCGCGTGGCAGGCGGACTGGTATCGTTCCCGCGTGAAGGAGAATTGGGGCGACAAAACCGATCAACATTTTCGACTCTGGTACACCGACCACGCCCTGCACGGGGACATCGCCATTGAGGATGACCCCACCCGTACAGTGAGTTATCTGGGCGTACTTCAGCAAGCGTTGCTGGACCTAAGTGCCTGGGTTGAAAAAGGTATCGAACCAGCCCCTACTACCCGCTATTCAATTGTTGACGGTCAGGTCGTCCTGCCAGCTACGGCTGACGAGCGCGTGGGTATTCAGCCCGTTGTCAGTGTGATGGCCAATGGCGGCAAACGAGCCGTGGTGAAAGTGGGCCAACCCGTTACCCTCACCGCTGAGGTGGCCGTGCCAAAAAACAAGGGCAAAGTCGTGACGGCAGTCTGGAATTTCGAGGGGTTAACCAACGAGATTGAGCCTAAGAAAGGATGGGATTTCGCCCACTCCGACGTCTTTCCGGTCGCCGGGAAATTTACGCCTGCAGATAAAACTGGTTCGCGGGTAACGCTGAAGACAATTTATACCTTCTCGAAGCCAGGTACATATTTTCCGACGCTGCGCGTAGCCTCACAACGGGAGGGCGATGCGAAAACACACTTTACGCGTATCCAGAATCTGGACCGAGTACGAGTGGTCGTTGAGTAGAGACAAACCCCATTTGCGTAAGAAAACTCTAAGTACATTCTAACCTTTAGCTGATATGAAAAAAAGGAGTATTCTTTTTCTGTTCCTATTTGTGGGGATTGCCTATGCCGGTTTTTCGCAAACGACTACCCCTACTGATTTCTTTGCGGGTAAATGGGAAATTAGTGCCGTAGGAACCCCCGTTGGCGATGTGAAATTTACGACGGATTTAGTCCGCAAGGCAGGTAAACTGATGGGCGAATTAACGAATACGACTGATCTCAACCAGGCCAAACGCCCCCTCATCCGGGTTGAGGAGAAGGGCGATAATCTGGTCATATACTTTGAGTCGTCTCAGGGAGGGGAGGTTTCCATTGACCTCACGAAAGTAGATAACGATAACCTGAAAGGTAGCTTGTCGTCGTTCGATGCGACTGCCAAAAGGCTCAAACCCTAAAGAAAGTTTGACCTGAATGGGTTGTTCTACCCCCTCAGGGACGAGCAAAACAGGCACTGCTTTCCTTAGTCCAGTGCCTGGTCAATTCATCGGTAAACCCGTAAAAATATGTTATTTTCCCGCAAAGTATCCCGCAACGAATTCCTCCTTACCAGTGCCTTAGCCCTTTCTCTGCCGCTCCTGAGTAAGGTCGATGCCGTCGCTAAACCGATGAAAAATGTGGGGTTGCAACTCTATACCCTCCGTAATGAACTGGGGAAAGACCCGGAAGGAACGCTAAAAGAAGTAGCCGAAATTGGCTACAAAGAAGTAGAGACGTTTGGCTACGCGAATGGTAAATTCCTGGGTAAAACGCCGGGCGAATTCAAAGCATTTTTGAATGGCATAGGGCTTTCGACACCCAGTGGGCATTATATGCCGAATAACCTAAAGCAGGATTGGAACATGGTTGTTGACCACGCAGCCGAAGCTGGTCAAAAATACATGATGTGTGCGTTCCTGTTTCCTCAGGATCGCAAAACAGCCGATGACTACAAGAAACTGGGTGAGCTATTCAATCAGTCGGGGGAGGTGTGCCGAAAAGCGGGCATTCAGTTTGGGTATCACAACCATGATTTTGAATTTGAGCTGCTGGACGGTAAACTGCCGTATGATTTACTATTGAGCGAAACGGACCCTAAGCTGGTGAAAATGGAACTGGACCTATACTGGGCTACCCATGCCGGTATTGACCCGATGGAGTTGTTCAGGAAAAATCCGGGTCGTTTCCCGCTGGTACACCTGAAAGATATGGCTAAGACCGAGAAGCGGGAGTTTGCCGAAGTAGGTACCGGTAGCATCGATTTTCAGCGAATTCTGGATGCCCGAAAACTGGCGGGCATCGAACATTATTTTGTAGAACAGGATGCCGTTACCAAAGGCACCCCACTGGAAGCCATTGCAATCAGCTTTCAAAATGTACAAAAGCTGCGGATGTAAAACAGGGCCGCTTGTCCGCTGTTTATGCTCCGTCTCCAATGATGCTCTGCCAGGCATAACTTACCCATACAACCGATGAACCGATTAGAAAATAAGGTTGCCATCATAACCGGCGCAGCCAGTGGAATCGGAGCCGCAACCGCCAAATTGTTTGCTGCCGAAGGGGCAACGGTCGTTATTACCGACGTTAACGAATCTAAATTAAAAACCATTGCCGATGAAATTATCCGGTTTGGTGGCAACGTATTAGCGCTTAAACAGGATGTATCCTCCGAACAGGATTGGGAAACGGTGGTCGATGCTACCATCAGTGCATTCGGAAAAATAAACATCCTCTTTAATAATGCGGGGATAACCATTCGGTCCGATGCCTGGGAAACTATTTTAGTAAACGATTTCCAAAAGATACTGGAGGTAAATTTAACCAGTCAATTTTTAGGCACCAGAGCCGTTGCTGCAAACATAATCGCGAATGGTGGAGGATCTATCATTAATATGTCCTCCACTGCAGGTTTTATAGCCACAAACGCACACCCGGCCTATACGGCATCCAAGGGTGGGTCAAGACTGTTGACCAAAGCCGCTGCAAGTGAGTATGCAAAAGCTAATTTGAGGGTAAATTCGATCCATCCGGGCTTTACTCGTACCGAACTAACCGCCCCCTACCTGGAAAGTGAAGAGGGACGTTTGGCGATTCAGGCACAGAACCCGATGGGAAGAGCCGGCGAAACGATCGAAATTGCCAAAGCCGTTTTATTCCTTGCCAGTGATGATTCTTCATTTATGACTGGGACAGAACTGGTTGTCGATGGTGGACAAACCTGTGTTTAAAAAGGCAGTATAAAGCGACTATTTTTAAGGATAGCTTTACCCAAATAACACTCCAACATCGGCTCGCAGAAAATCGGCTCAGGGTATGCCACTATTGCCGACTAACAGCACCTTATCCGGGCGCATTTTTTGCTGAAAAGAGGCCACTCTTCACGTCCAAGCCGATAACTGAGTCTTCGCGCATGATCACAAAATCAACTTCGTCGTTGCCCTCCCGCCAGTAAAATAACTCTATCGAGCTGAGGTGGGTGACCCGCAACAGGTGTACGCCGATGGCCATTTCAATCCATTGCCCCCAGGCAATCGGGTCGGCCTGCACCTCGGCAAATGTGCGTAGGGTAAGGGCCGAAAATAGGGCTGAATTTTGCACCTGCCATTTCGGAATGGACATCCGCTGCCGGGCTGCATTAGGGGCGTATTTGGGTAACACTCTCAGTAAACCCGCCGAATGCAAAAGCTGTATATAATGCGCCAGCGTAGTGGTGTTGCCCGCATCTACTGGCAACCCAACTCAACTAGCTGCCGTAATAGAGCCGGTTTGTCCACGCGGGTTAGCATCAGAATATCTTTAGAGAGGGTAGTTTCTACCAGTATGATACGGAATCCCAAACTGTCGAACTAAGGTAGTCTTGCCGATTTGACGTGGCCCCATAATGATCTGAATAAATCGGCGTGGTTCGGCTATTCGGCTTCTCAGGGTGGTAAGTTCTGGCTTCTCAAACATAGTTTTACTCAATATGCTGAGTAAAACTAATCAATACATTGAGTAAAAACTGAAACCCCGACCTGTTTTATAAACAATATTAATTCCACAAATCGTTAAACCGGGGCTGCTCGTGCCTTTAGTACAGGTAGGTGGTATAACTGAATACGCGCTACCTCTCTTTAACTGTGTCAATCTGTTCGCTATGAATCGCTTTCGCTTGTTTTCATCCACAAATCGCCGACTATTAAGCCTGTCGCTGACGGCTTTAGTAGTGGGGGGCGTTTTTGTCAGTGCTTATACCTATCGGAGCCTGAATCAGGCATCGCCTGCATTTCTCAACGCGCTGTTTGCCCAACTTGGCGACGATGATAAGCACGATCCAAAATATGGGGTGGCCAGCCTGAACGTGGCCCCTGGTTTGGAGACTACCCTTTTTGCCGCCGAGCCGATGCTGACCAACCCCACCGACATCGACGTAGATGCGCGAGGGCGGGTGTGGGTCTGCGAAGCCTATAATTATCGCCCGGCCATTAACGGCAACCCCATCCACAAAGAGGGCGACCGGATTATGATTCTGGAAGATACCAATGGCGATGGCAAGGCCGACGTGAGTAAGGTCTTTTATCAGGACCCCAGCATTGAGTCGCCCCTCGGTATCTGGGTGCAGGGCAACCGGGTCATTGTATCTGACAGCCCCAACGTATGGATACTGACCGACGATAACAACGACGATAAGGCCGACCGCAAGGAATTACTCTTTACGGGTATCGGGGGCGAGCAGCATGACCACGGGATGCACACCTTTGTGTTTGGCCCCGATGGTAAATGGTATTTCAACTTCGGTAACGCGGGCGAGCAACTGTTAGACAAAGACAGTAAGCCCGTTATTGATATTGCCAGTGGCAAGGCCATTAACAAGCAGAATTTTAAACAGGGTATGGTGTTTCGCTGCGACCCCGGCGGTAAAAATGTGGAAATGCTGGGCCAGAATTTCCGGAATAACTACGAAATCGCCGTTGATTCCTATGGCTCGCTCTGGCAGTCGGACAACGACGATGATGGCAATAAGGGCGTGCGGATCAACTACGTGATGGAATATGGCAACTACGGCTACACCGACGAGATGACCGGCGCGGGCTGGCAGGCCAACCGTACCAACCTCGAACCCGAAATACCGCGTCGCCACTGGCACCTCAACGACCCCGGCGTGGTACCAAACCTGCTGCAAACGGGTGCCGGGTCGCCAACGGGCATTATTGTCTATGAAGGCAACCTGCTGCCTGCCGCGTTTCAGAATCAGGTGATCCATTGCGATGCCGGGCCAAATGTGGTGCGGGCCTACCCCACCCAGAAAGCAGGTGCGGGCTATACCGCTACCATCCTGAATGTGCTGGAAGGAGCGCGTGACCAGTGGTTTCGACCTGCCGATGTGTGCGTAGCTCCCGATGGGTCACTGCTTGTGGCCGACTGGTATGACCCCGGCGTGGGTGGTCATCAGGCGGGCGACCAGAACCGGGGCCGGGTCTATCGGGTAGCCCCTCCGGGTACAGCTTACACCCAGCCTGTTGTTGATGTAGCGACAACCGCAGGGGCTATTATGGCCCTACAAAGTCCCAATATGGATATTCGGTATGCGGGCTGGCAAAAACTGCACGACCTGGGTAGTGGAGCCGAGGCCGCCTTAGCCAACCTTTATCAGACCGCCAGCAACCCGCGTATGAAAGCGCGTGCGTTGTGGCTCCTGAGCCAGCTACCCGGCAAAGGCCAGCAATACCTGGCTGCCGCCCTGACCGATGCTAACCCCGACATTCGGATTACCGCCCTGCGGGCCACGCGCTCCATAAAGGGCAATGTGCTGGGAGCGGTGAAGCAGCTCATCAATGACCAGATGGCTGGACTGCCCGACAAGCAGGTGCTGCGCGAATGCGCCATTGCCCTGCGCCATAATCAAAGTGCCGATGCGCCCGGTCTATGGGCACAGTTGGCTGCTAAACACGATGGCACTGACCGCTGGTATCTGGAAGCCCTCGGTATTGGGGCTGACGGGCAGTGGGATACGTTCTTCCCGGCTTTTATGAAACAGGTAAACAATGAGCCAATGGCAACTGCTGGCGGGCGTGATATTATCTGGCGGGCCAGAACCAAAGATACAGCCCCCTATTTGGGAACGCTCATTATGGCCTCGGCTAAAAATGACCTGCCGAGTGCGCTGCGCTATTTCCGGGCGTTCGATTTTAACCCCGGAGCCACCGAAAAATCGAACGCACTGATGGCAATTCTGAGGGCCAATCAAGGCGAAGCGGTGAATAAATTGGCCCTGCGCCACCTTGATCCTGGGTATGTGAAAAAATCGCCTGAAGCACTGGCCGCACTGAACACACTGATGAGTCAGGTTTATGGCACCTCTGA
>JBBQUC010000204.1:0-7166 GCA_038212815.1 Cytophagales bacterium | reverse complement strand
GAATCAACTTCGGACTATTTTACGAAGCTCATCGACGGAACTTGCTTCTAATTGGCTCCTACTTCGACAGCTATTGATGTGGTTAAAAAGACAACTCGCTCAAAATCAGCTTACTATTTTAGCAGGGTAGAGTAGTCTTCGTTTCAGATTGTACCCTTATCTGCCGACTTCGCACAGGCCATTCGTACTTGTCGCCGGGATGCGTTTGGCAATGAGGTAGTCGAACAGCTCGCTACCGGCTATGGGCCCTGCCGGGTGTCGCTCAAACCATTTGTGCCAGGTCAAGATAAACGACTGCTACTCAGCTATTCACGTTTTAAACTGGCCAATGCATTCAACCAAAACGGACCCATTTTCATTGCTTCCGAAGACGTACCACCCTACGACGATGTCCACCGGTTTCCACCCGAAATAAAAGTCGATAAGGTCAATTTCCCGCTTTCACTGGTCGGCTACAGCAGTGACCAGCACATGGTGCATACCCAACTGGTTGGTGAGGCCGATGTTGATGATCTACTGGATACCATTTTTGCTGAGCAACCTAACGTAGCTTATATCCATGCCCGAAACGCTGAAGCTCAATGCTTTATCTGCCAGATTAACCGAAGTAATCCAGTCTAAATCAGCGTGTTGCAGGGTTAGGCAAGTCCTGACCAGCTCTTCTATTCCACTCCTCTCACCTGCATTTGCAGCGTGTAAACAGATTCCGAGGCGGTGATGAACAGGGTTCTGCGGTCTTTGCCGCCGAAGCAGAGGTTACCCACCCAACGCGAAGGCACGGGGATATTTCCCAGCTTCGCACCCGAGGGACTATAGACGGTTACGCCCTTCCCCGACAGGTACAGATTTCCCTGATTGTCGAGTGTCATACCATCGGAACCCTGCTCTACAAAAAGCTGACGATTGGTCAGGCTGCCATCAGCATTGATCTGGTATTTATAGGTTCGGTTGGCCCGAATATCGGCCACGTATATATACTTGCCGTCGGGTGTACCCACAATGCCGTTTGGCTGTTTAAGGTCGCCATCAACCATCACGGGCTCCTGGTTTCCTTTTGCCAGATAATACACTTTCTGGCCGTCGATATCTGGCTTTTTACGCTCCCAATAATCCCGCTGGTAGTAGGGATCAGTAAAATAAATACCACCTTTTGGGTCGACCCATAAATCGTTGGGGCCGTTTAGTTTATGGCCATCCACGTTGGTCAGCACTACCGTGGTTTCACCTTTCGGCGAAATCGACCATAGTTCATTTTTCTCGTCGGCACAGGCCAGCAAGTTTCCTTTTTTATCGAAATACAACCCGTTGGACCGGCCCGTTTTGTCCATGTATACAGACAGCTTACCGTCTGTATCATATCTCCAGATTTTATCGTTAGGCTGGTCGGTAAAATAGATGTCGCCCTTTTTATTCACGGCGGGGCCTTCCGTAAATTTAAACTGGCTTGATACCTGTACCAGTTTGGCACCTGGTGCCACCGTTTTTATGGAATCAAGCGATTGCCCGATGGCCTGATGATGAAAAACTGTAGCTGATAAAAGCAGCGTGGTGATTAAAGTAAAGCCGACGGTGTTGCCCATGCTTGTTGAGGGTTTATTCATTGTAAAGGCTTACCCTAGCTTACAGGGCTTTCTTATAAAAGTGCGGAAAATCGACTTCCCGCAATTTTATAAGAAAGCCCTGCCCTAGCTTATTATCCTTACGTCGGCTTCCAGCGTCGAATTGGATTTACCCGTGAAGGTGCCGCTGACGGGGGCGGTAAGTTCGGCGTGGGCCGACGAAGCCAGCAGTATGTGGTTGTTGACCACCACGGTGTTTTCGGTGGGGTCGAAACCACGCCAGCCCGCGCCGGGCAGATACACTTCGGCCCAGGCGTGGAGCTGATGCTCCTGTTGGGCAGACCCAAAGAGGTAGCCACTCACAAACCGGGCGGCGAGTCCCAGGCTCCGGCAGGCGGCCATGTAGAGGGTGGTATAATCGCGGCACGAACCGCACCGGTCGAAGAGGGTTTGTTCGGGCAAAAATGGGGCACCTTCTTCGCGGGTTACGTAAACAAACTGCCTGATTGCGTCGCTGAGGGCTAGCAGAAAGGGCACCGTTTGCCACGACACGCTTGCGGCTACCTGTCGTGCCCACGCCTCAACCGGTGGCGTTACCCCCTCGCGCGCCAGGTACGGGGCTAGCAGGGCGCGCATGGGGGGTACATACCCAAACGGAACATGCTGTGTATCAAAGGGAAACAGGACAAAATCGAGCGAATTGAACGGCTCAGAATAGACCTCCGTTTCGGCGGTGATGGTCAGGTGGGCGGTAGGTCCGGCGAAGTAAATAATCTGCTGTACATTGCCTTCCACATCCACATTCCGCACCACCTTCGAGGGCACCGGGTCGATCTGCAAGTCGTAACGTTGCAGGCGTTGGTAAGGATACGTGCGCGGGTAGAGATACACCGTATGCGGGTTGAGTACAATGGGCTGGTCGTACTTATACCGCAACTGATGCCAAACGGAGATGTACATGCTTATTCCTTTACGGCCATTTTATCAAAAATGGGGTCCATCCAGTAGGTAGGCAGTCGGCGGACAGAGTTATTGAGCAGGGCACTCCACTGGTGCGAAATTTCGTCCATATCCTCTTTCTCCAGCCGGTGTTCAGTCATGTGGAACGAGTCTTTGTTGTAGATCACTACGTCGAGGGGGTAGTCTACGTCATTAGCACTGACACGGGTAGCATCAAACGCCAGGAAACCGATTTTTAATGCCTCCTGTAATGTCGACTCGTACGTTAAGTTTCTAAACAACAGTGGCTTACCGTAGTTAGAGTTGCCGATAATCTTGAACAACGATCCCGAATCGACTTCCACCCAGTTACCTTCTGGATAAAGCAAAGAGAGCTTGTGTTCCTCATCGTCCTGCAATTGGCCACCCACAATAGCGTGCAGGTTGAAGTTCATCCCGGCTGCCAGAATAGACGCTTTGTCTTCAGCCGCCACGCGCTTTACCTGTTCGCCAAACGCATTCACGGCCTTATACAATTTGTTGAATCCCTGATCCTGTTCGGCCAGTACCTCGCGGAAATAAATAATTGCTTTGTCACGTACCGACCGCAGCCCCGACGTCATGATAAACAGCGAATGATTCTTGACTTCGTGGACGGTGATCTTCCGGTTGGTCGATACCTCGGTGCCCGATGTCAGGCGTGTATCGGCAATGGCAACCAGCCCGGACTTCACTTTAATTCCTAAGCAATACGTCATTATAGCCGCGCAGTGGATGTGTAATTGGCAAATATAAACCGTTTTCCTATGGAGCCTGTCCCCTCAGATGGGTTTATCAATTGGCAGCTAGCAAATAAATCTCTTTAACAGAATACCCGAAGATCGACCAGGGCTTCACCGGCTTCGCCTTTTTCGAGGTTGCCGTTGCCGACTGTGCTGTCCGGGTCAGCCTGATCGGCCTTGCTTACTCCGGCTTTTAGACGCAGAACCAGATTGAGGACAAAGGTAGGAACCCCCGGCGGCAATTGACAAAATAGCCTCCTTGATTAGGTTGCCGGTATTGATAAGGGTATTCTTTGTCGAGGTACCTGTCATAGCTGCCGGTAGCGTTACACGTATACCCACGTGGGTGGCTTGGCATTTGGCTAACCAGGTACCCGCTCCAGCCTGTACGGCCGGTCGGCACTATGTATATTCCAGGATAGAAGGCGTCGAGTTTCGGAAAAGGCAGTAGATTCTGCCCGCATTGCGCGCGTTAGTTTATTTTTGACTGCGTAAGAACAAGTAACACCTCCGATGACCGGTGCCGACAATCATTTCCTCGATCAAATAGACCGGCTGATTGATGCCCGTGCAGACGCCCCCCTGTTGTCGGGCGAAACCATTTGCGAACACTTCGGCGTCAGTCGTTCCCACCTGCACCGTACCCTGAGGAAACAAACCGGCCTCTCGCCCACGCTCTACATTCGCAAACGGCGGCTGCTGCTGGCCCGGCATCTGCTCGAAACAACGGATCTGCGGGTGGGTGAAATCGGCGACCGCGTCGGTATCGGTAGCCCCCAGAATTTCAGTAAATATTTCACCGCGCAGTTTGGCGTCAGCCCTTCCTCTCTGCGCCGGAGGCAAGCCGGGCAACCGGGCCAACTCCAGCCCGATGCCGATAGTACGGCGTTTCGTTCGGTCAATGGCCCCGCCCCAAACGGGGTTGCCGACGAAGTGGACAGGGCGGGGATGCACCCGGCTCCGATAACTGACACCGGCCCGCTGGCTTCTCCGACCCGGCCCGGCTTGCCGAACGCTCCCTGGCCCAAACGGCTGGCCTTCGGGCTACTGACAGGCCTGGGCGTGTGGGCACTTTTCTGGCTGGTCAGCTACCGGTATGCCCCCAATGGCCCGCCCGCTGTAGTCCAGCGCTCCATTGCGGTACTGCCCTTTAAAAACAGCGGGGCCGCCGATACCAGCCCGCTCGTGGAGGGTATCACCGATGATCTGCACACGGTGCTCTCGCTGGCCGATTCGCTTAAAGTGATTGCCCAGACGTCGTCGGGGCAGTATGCGCATACCAAAAAGACCGTCTGGCAAATCGGCGACGACTTGCAGGTGGCTAACCTGCTCAGGGGCAGTGTGCTGAAAACCGGCGATCGGCTTCAGATCAGGCTCGAACTGATTCGTACGCAGGATGACATCCGGCTCTGGACAAAAACCTACAGCGGGGCCTACCCCGACCTTTTCCGCCTGACCGATCAGATGGGGCAGGACGTGTTGCAACAACTTAATCCCCCCACGGCCGGGCCCCGGCAGCCCACGGCCCGGCCCGCGCCCACCACCAGCATGGTTGCCTACAACGCGTTTTTGCAGGGCCGCCAGTTGATGCTTACCCGTTCTGAAGAAAAAATAGAGGCTGGTATCGCCCGCTTCGACGAGGCTATCCGGCTCGATGGCCACTTTGCTGATGCTTATGCCTACAAGGCGGTGAGCTGCCATCTGCTGCTCGATATGGGGTATCTGACGGGCACAGCCACCTGGGAGCAGGGAAAGCAGAACGCCCTGGCCGCGATCCGGATCGATAGTACCAACAGCACGGCCTACGCTCGGTAGCCTGTTTGCCGATACCTACCAATGGCAACAGGCCGAAACCGCTTTCCGAAGGGCGTTGCGCCACAACCCCAACGATGCCCAGGCCAACTACTGGTACAGCCTGCTGCTGCGGACCCTGGGGCGGCTCGATGAGGCCCTGACCTACAGCACCAGAGCCCGCGCCCTCGACCCGCTATATCCGGTCATACTGACGGGCCACGTTTTTAACTGCACCTACGCGGGCCGCTTCGACCTGGCCGACCAGACCCTGGCAGAGGGCAGGCTGCTCTTCGGCGATACGTTTCTGTACACCTTTGCCCAAGCCCTCAACGCGCTGGCCAAAAACGACTACGCCGGGGCCGCCACGGCTTACCGCCGGGTGCTGCAACAGAACCCCGGCTTCACCACCCAGTGGCCTTCGCTGTTCTACTGTGAGGCCCGTCTGGGCCAGCCCGCCCGCGTCCGCGCCTACCTTGCTACCCAACCCGAAACACCCCGCATCTGCTACAACAAAGCCGTGGTTTGCGCCGGGCTAGGTGACCGGGCCAACTGCCTGCGCTACCTCAAATATGCTGCCGACGACGGATTTATCTACCGAGACCTGCTGGTGTTTCCCGTTTTCCGGCCCTACCACCGCGAGCCCGCCTTCAGGGCCATTCTGCGCCAGTACCACCTACCCCTACTGTACTAGAGCCCACTTTTGGGACAATACACTAACAACTGGGACAATACACCAACTTTTTGGGCAAATACACCAACTCTCTCCACGGCAGAGCCGGTAGGTTTGCCTACCGCAATGGATGATGGGTTGGCGTCGTACACCCCGCCCATCTGCACCGGCTAACCTCTTTGCCTATGCACCTGTTTTCGTTTACGCCCCCCTCCCTGGTGTTGCTGGCCGGGCTGCTGACCGGTACGCCCACGGGCTGCCGACCCACCGACCCGCTCACCCGCGAAGAACGCCAGCAGGCTAACCTCCAGGTGGTGAAACAGTTGCAGCGTTGCCTCAACGGGCAGGACTGGCCGGGGGTGAAACGGCTCTTTGCCGGGCGGGTGCGCTGCAAGGGACGGCCACCCACTATGCCGAGGTAGAGCTGCTCCCACTGGGGGTGCTGACCAGCTACCGGCCATCAGGACCGGACCCGCCCTGGCTGGAAATCACCCAGATGTATGCCGCCAGCGAACACCATGTGGTGGCCGAGGCCAGGCTGAATGGCATGGCCCCGGTATGCCTGATCTACACCATCGAAGGAGGCAAAATCACCCGGCAATACACCTACTGACCCCAACACCTTAAGCCCATTCACATTTTAAACCAATCCTGATTCCATGAAATCCATTCTTTACTACAGTTTCCTTTGGCTGTTTTTGGGGAGCCAACTGCCCGGCCTGGCCCAGACCACCCGTTACGTTAAACAAGGGGGCACGGGTGACGGCTCCTCGTGGGCCAACGCCAGCGGGAGTTTGCAGGCCATGATCAACGCCAGCACCACCGGCAACCAGGTATGGGTAGCGACCGGCACCTACAAACCCACCACCGGCACGGACCGTGCCATCAGCTTGGTCATGAAAAACGGCCTAGCCATCTACGGCGGCTTCATGGGCAGTGAAACGGCCCTGAGCCAGATGACCGTACTAAGCCTGACGGCGGCAACGGCCAGCCTCTCTGGTACCACGGGCAGTTATGTGGTACCGACTGGTGGACCCTACAAATACCGCATCACCGCCAAAGGGTCCAGAGGAGGTAATAATGACTTTACGGTTGGCGGAAAAGGAGCAACTCTGGTTGGTGAGTTTGTGGTGCTATCGGGGCAACTGATCGAAGCCACTGCAGGTGCACCCGGAGGCCAGAATCGATTTGGGGGTGCGGGCGGTGGCGGTTCCGGCGTTCAGGTCGGTACAACTGCCCTGCTGGTAGCCGGGGGTGGGGGGGGAGCCGGCAATGGTGGTACGCAAGGGCGCGATGCCACCACGGCCCCGAACGGGATAGATGGGGACGAACAGACCCGCTGTTGCGGCTATATCGGTGTCGGCGGGGTGAATGGGAATGGCGGTGTTGGTGGTGGATCATATAACGCCGTTGTTTCTTCGG
>JBBQUC010000203.1:0-7174 GCA_038212815.1 Cytophagales bacterium | reverse complement strand
ATACCGAATATAAAGGCGATTTCGATAAAATTATGCCCATCCTGATCCACGGTGATGCCGCGGTGGCGGGGCAGGGTATTGTCTATGAAGTAACCCAGATGGCCAAACTGCCGGGTTATCAGACCGGTGGTACCATCCACTTCGTCATTAACAACCAGATTGGGTTTACCACCGATTTCGACGATGCCCGCTCGTCGATTTACTGCTCGGATGTGGCCAAAATCATCGACGCACCCATTTTTCACGTCGATGGCGACGACCCAGAAGCGGTGGTGTTCTGCGCCAAGTTGGCCGTCGATTTCCGCGAGAAGTTCAACCGGGATGTATTCATCGACATGGTCTGTTACCGACGGTACGGCCATAACGAGTCTGACGAACCGAAGTTTACCCAGCCTACCATGTACGCGCTGATTGAGAAACACGCCAACCCGCGCGAGATATACAACAAACTGCTTATTGAGCGGGGCGATGTGGATGCTCAACTGGCCGCCAACATGGATGCCGAGTTCAAGCAAATGCTTCAGGATCGGCTCGACCTGGTAAAGCAGAAAGCCGAAATTCCTTACAAACCCCTGCGTCTGGATCGCGACTGGGCCGAACTACGGTTCAGTCAGCCCGACGATTTTCACCAGTCGCCCGAGACTGGAGTGGTGCTGGCCACGCTCGAAACAATTGGGCAGGCACTGGTGAAAACCCCCGCCGAGTTTAAGCCACTGAAGCAGATTGATAAGTTGCTGAAAGACCGGCAGCAAATGATTTTTGGCAATGCTGACGGCCTGAGGCAAGTGAACTGGGGTACGGCAGAACTGCTGGCCTACGGCTCCTTGCTGCTCGAAAACAAACTAGTGCGACTCAGTGGTCAGGATGTGCAGCGTGGTACCTTCTCGCACCGCCATGCCGTACTCCACGATTCCGTGACGAATGCCACCTACTCGTCGCTCGATTACATTCAAGCCGGGCAACACAAGTTACAGATTTATAACTCCCTGCTGTCGGAATACGGTGTGCTGGGGTTTGAGTATGGCTACGCCATGGCCAACCCTCATGCATTGGTAATCTGGGAAGCGCAGTTTGGCGATTTCTCGAACGGGGCGCAGGTCATCATCGACCAGTTTATTGCCGCTGCGGAGTCGAAATGGGGGATTCAGAATGGCCTGGTCATGCTATTGCCGCACGGCTACGAAGGGCAGGGGCCTGAACACTCCAACGCCCGGCCTGAACGATACCTGCAACTCTGCGGTAACGACAACATGATTGTGGCCAACATTTCCAGCCCCGCCAACTTTTTCCATCTACTGCGTCGGCAGGTGGCCTGGGATTTCCGCAAGCCCCTGGTGGTGATGTCGCCCAAATCGCTGTTGCGGCATCCGCAGTGTATCTCGCCCCTGGACGAACTTACCAAAGGCCATTTTCAGGAGGTACTGGGCGATGCTTATGCTGATCCGAAGAAGGTGAAGCGGGTACTGCTCTGCACCGGCAAAGTGTATTACGACCTGCTCGAAAAACAACAGGCTGACAAACGCGATGATGTGGCTATTGTGCGCCTGGAGCAACTGCATCCAATACCGCAAAAACAGATGGCTGCCGTGCTGGGTCAGTACAAAAAAGCCGAGCTGGTATGGGTACAGGAAGAACCCGAAAACATGGGATACTGGGGCTATTTGCTCCGCTTATTGCGTTCCATGAATCTGCGGGTCGTATCGCGGCCGGCAGCAGCCTCTCCCGCAACCGGTTTCCCCAAAGTGCATACCCGCGAGCAGGCCGCTTTGGTGCAACGGGCATTCGAGTAATTGTATAAGTCGGCCTGGCTGACTGAAAACTACCAATTAAAAATGGCAATTGACATAAAAGTGCCCCCCGTGGGCGAATCGATTACTGAAGTTACTGTTGGCGAGTGGCTTAAAAAAGAAGGCGATGTAGTGAAACGTGATGAAGTGCTTTGCACCCTCGACTCCGACAAAGCCTCGTTCGACCTGCCCGCCGAAGCCGAAGGCACCCTGCACATTATGGCGCAGGAGGGCGATGTACTGCCCATTGGGGCTGTGGTTTGTACGATCAACCCGGTGGGTGCATCGACAAGTGCGGCCCCGGCCCAAACCGCTCCCGCCCCACAGGCTCCGCCGGTAGCTGCCGAAACGCCAAAGGCCGACCCACCAAAAGCTGAATCAATGCCAACCCCTCCTGCCCCGGCTGCCCTGTCGGCATCGGGCCAGACAATTGAGATAAAAGTCCCCCCCGTAGGCGAGTCGATTACCGAAGTGACCATTGCTGCCTGGAATAAAAAAGATGGCGACACGGTGGCGATGGACGAGGTATTGTGCGAACTTGAATCAGACAAAGCTACCTTTGATTTGCCTGCCGAAGCTGCCGGTACCCTCCGAATTGTGGCACAGGCTGGCGATACCCTGGCGATTGGTGCCGTACTGGCCCGGATTGAAACGGGAGCCACTGCCGCCCCGGCTGCGCCATCAACACCGGTGGCCCCAGCCTCGCCCGAAACGCCGCGTCAACCCTCTACCAACGGCCAAACTGGCTATGCAGCCGGGTATCCATCCCCTGCAGCGGCTAAAATTCTGGACGAGAAAGGGATTGATACCCAGCAAGTGCATGGTACAGGCGTAGGTGGGCGCATCACCAAAGATGATGCCCTGAAGGCAATCCCTGTCGCTACAGCCCCGGCTCCGGTAGCATCGGATCCTGCTCCTGCGCAGGCTGCTGCTCCTAAACCTGCTCCCGCACCAATGGCGACGCAACCGGCTACCGTCCCCGGTGCCCGTGGCCAACGGCGTGAGAAAATGACCTCACTCCGCAAAACCATTGCCCGCCGACTGGTAGCCGTGAAGAACGAAACGGCCATGCTTACTACCTTCAACGAGGTGGACATGAAACCGATTATGGAACTGCGGAACAAGTATAAAGACAAGTTTAAGGAGAAACATGCCGTTGGCCTGGGCTTTATGTCGTTCTTCGTGAAAGCCTGCTGCGTGGCTCTCCAGGAGTTTAAGGCTGTGAACGCCCAAATTGATGGTGACAGCATGATTTTCAACGACTTCTGCGATGTGTCCATTGCCGTATCGACCGAGCGGGGGCTGGTAGTACCGGTTATCCGAAATGCCGAAACGCTGGGGTTTGCCGCAATCGAGAAGGAGATTGGCCGACTGGCGGGACTGGCGCGGGACAACAAGCTGACCATCGAGCAGATGCAGGGCGGCACGTTTACGATTACCAACGGCGGCACGTTTGGCTCCATGCTCTCCACCCCGATTATCAATGCACCTCAGTCGGCCATTCTGGGGATGCACAACATTGTGGAACGGCCTGTGGTAGTAAATGGCGAGATTGTTATTCGGCCTATTATGTTTGTGGCTCTGAGCTATGACCATCGCATCATTGACGGTAAAGAATCGGTGAGTTTTCTGGTGCGGGTAAAACAACTCCTGGAAGACCCCACCCGGTTGCTGCTGGATGTGTAGCCGATAAGCCTGACATATTTTAAATTCTTATTCATGGATTACGACGTTATCGTTATCGGCTCCGGGCCGGGTGGTTATACAGGGGCAATTCGCTGCGCCCAACTTGGTCTCAAAACGGCCATCATCGAAAAGTACGCTACCCTGGGTGGCACCTGCCTCAATGTGGGCTGTATTCCCTCCAAAGCCCTCCTCGACTCGTCGGAGCATTTTTATAACGCGGCCCACACCTTTGCCGAACACGGGATTCAACTAGCCGACTTGCACGTTGACCTCGCCCAAATGATTAAACGCAAGCAGGACGTGGTTGACCAGACCACCAAAGGGATTGCGTTTCTGATGAAGAAAAACAAAATTACCGAACTGCACGGCGTTGGCTCGTTCGTTGATCCGCATACGGTGAAAATAACGGCTGCCGATGGTGCTGAGCAGATTATTACGGGCAAGAACATCATCATCGCTACCGGCTCGAAACCAATGTCGTTCCCGTCGATGCTGCTCGACAAAAAGCGGGTCATTACCTCGACCGAAGCACTGAAACTAACCGAGATACCGAAACACCTCATTATCATCGGCGGGGGCGTTATCGGGGCCGAATTAGGGTCGGTCTATGCGCGGCTCGGTGCCAAAGTCTCGTTTGTAGAGTTCATGGACTCCATGATTCCGACGATGGACAAGACCATGGGGAAAGAACTCCAGAAAGCCATTAAAAAACTCGGTGCCGACTTTTATTTCAAACATAAAGTGACAGGCGTAGTCAACAAGGGAGACGAGGTAGTGGTCAGCATCGACACACCCGATGCTCGTGGCGACGAACCGAAGCAAATTACCCTCACCGGCGATTATTGCCTGGTATCGGTGGGTCGCAAGCCCTATACCGACGGGCTGAATCTCGAAGCGGCAGGACTGAAAGCCGATCAGCGGGGTAAAATTGAAGTCGATGACCACCTGCGCACCAGCGTACCGCATATCTACGCCCTCGGCGATGTGATTCGGGGGGCCATGCTGGCGCACAAGGCCGAAGAAGAGGGCGTATTTATTGCCGAAACCATTGTTGGGCAAAAGCCGCATATCCATTACCGGCTCATTCCAAATGTAGTGTATACCTGGCCAGAAGTGGCGGCTGTGGGCTATACCGAAGAAGAGGTAAAAACTGAAGGTATTCCGTACAAAGTAGGCTCGTTTCCGTTTAAGGCTCTGGGCCGCGCCCGCGCCAGTATGGACATCGACGGGCTGGTGAAAGTGCTGTCCCATAAAGACACCGACGAACTACTGGGTGTACATATTATTGGTCCCCGTGCTGCCGACATGATTGCTGAGGCTGTGGTAGCAATGGAGTTCCGGGCCTCCGCCGAAGACGTGAGCCGGATGTCGCACGCGCACCCAACCTACACCGAAGCCTTCAAAGAAGCCTGTTTAGCCGCCACCGGCAACCGGGCTATCAATATGTAGGTTTCGCATCGACGAACCAGTAGGACACCAAAAAGCCCGGTTGCTGCATAGTGGCCCGGCTTTTTGCTTATATTGCTCCCTAAATTCATCAACCATGCATAAAGCTTTTACCTTTCTTCTCTCCCTGACTATTGGCGTTGCCAATGCCCAAAACACTGATTCCGTTACTATCCGCAACATGTATAATGAAGCCCTTGCCAGGGGGAAATCGTATGAATGGCTGCGGCATCTGACCAAACAGATCGGCCCGCGACTGAGCGGCTCGGCAGGGGCGCAAAAAGCCGTTGACTGGACAAAGTCAGTTATGGAAAAAGAGGGCTTTGACCGGGTATTTTTGCAGGAGGTGATGGTGCCGCATTGGGTGCGTGGTGCCAAAGAAATAGCCTATATTCAGGTTGGTAAAACGAAAATCAACGTACCTGTTGCGGCTCTCGGCGGTTCGGTTGGCACCGGGCCGAAGGGCGTACAGGCGGGCGTGGTGGAGGTGAAAAGCTTTCAGGAACTGCGGGCATTAGGTAGTGGAAAAGTGAAAGGCAAAATCGTGTTCTTCAACCGGCCAATGGACCCGACCAAAATCAATACCTTTGACGCGTATGGCGGGGCCGTTGATCAGCGGGCTGGCGGAGCCTCGGAGGCTGCCAAGCTGGGGGCCATTGCCGCTATTGTTCGCTCCATGACCAACCGCCACGACGATCAGCCCCACACGGGGGGGATGCGGTATGCCACGGGTGTGCCGCTCATTCCGACAGCCGCCATCAGCACCAATGCTGCCGACCAACTGAGCACGTTGCTAACCACCAACCCCGCGCTAACGTTTTATGTCAAACAAACCTGCGAAACCCTGCCCGACGCAAAATCGTACAACGTCGTGGGCGAAATTCGGGGGAGCGAGAAACCAGATGAAATTATTGTAGTTGGTGGCCATCTCGATTCCTGGGATTTAGCCGAAGGTGCCCACGATGACGGTTCCGGCTGTGTGCAATCTATCGAGGTACTGAGAATATTGAAAGCATTGGGCATCAAACCAAAGCGCACTATCCGGGCCGTGATGTTCATGAACGAGGAGAATGGGCTGAAAGGCGGGATAAAATATGCTGACCTGGCCAAAGCGAACAACGAAAAACACATTGCCGCCATCGAATCAGACGAGGGTGGGTTTACCCCTCGTGGGTTTGGCATTGTGGGCACGGCCGCCCAGCGGGCAAAGGTGATGCCCTGGAAAGCCCTGCTTGAACCCTATGGTCTGACTGATATTGGGCCAGGCAGTGGCGGTGCCGATATTGGCCCACTCGCCCAACTCGGTACTGTGCTGTTCGGCTTCAAACCCGATTCGCAGCGGTACTTCGATTATCACCACACCCCTGTTGACCGTTTCGAGGCCGTGAGCCAGCGCGAGTTAGAACTGGGCGCGGCTTCAATGGCCGCTCTGGTATATTTACTGGATCAGTACGGGCTGTAAGCCTGCCTTTTCGCCAATTACCAGTTATCCCGATCACATACCGCTTGTGTATATTTAGACAAGCGTCTAATTAAATAAATAGACATTTGTCTAAATACTTAATTAATGGCCTGATGAACATTCTCTTCAAAGCCCTGAACGACCCTACCCGGCGACAGATTTTAGACCTGCTTCGGGAGGGGGACTTAAACGCTGGCGACATCGCTGAGCGATTTGACATGACTAAGCCCAGTATCTCGCATCACCTGGATTTGCTCCGGCAGGCTGGTTTGGTAGAGTCGGTCAAGCAGGGGCAGTATGTTACCTATTCGCTGAACACAACCGTCCTCGACGAACTATTGGTCTGGTTGCTGGGCTTCCAGAAAACCACCCCCCAACCCGCCGAAAAACCAATCAACTAATCTCAACCCCGTCAACATTATGCCTACAAAACCTACGTCCGAAGTGCTGTTGCTCCTTTTGCTGGTAGTTCCTTTCGCATTTCTGGCCGTCATCTGGCCGCAGCTACCAGCCCAAATTCCCAGTCATTACGGGATGGATGGCCAACCGAATCAGTATCAGTCAAAAGAACTGGTTGCAGGTTTGCTGGGCGGATTAACCCTTGTCTTGTATGGGGTATTTCGGCTGCTGCCCCGCTTTGATCCACGCGGTAATTTGGGTACGGGTTTATACCAAAAAATTCGCTGGTTGATCCTGGTTTTCTGGGCCGTTTTTGTGGTGTGGTTCTGGTATATCTCCTGGCGGGGAATTGGCCAGCAAACCATGCTTCGCTCGCTTATGGTGGGTATTGGGT
>JBBQUC010000202.1:0-7183 GCA_038212815.1 Cytophagales bacterium | reverse complement strand
GCTACGATATTACCGCCAATGCCTCGTTTATCCGCAACAAAGTGCTGAGCCTGAGCGACGGACGACCTATTCCGGGCGGGCGGATCGACAATGGGGTGTTTGGTACATTGACCGAACCGGGCTACCCCATTGGCTCGTTTTACCTGTTGCAGCAGGCGGGTATTTTTCAGAGCGAGAGCGACATTTTCACCAGCGCGTTTCAGGGCAACACCATCCGCCCCGGCGATGTGAAATACAAAGACCTGAACGGCGATGGCCTCATTAACGAGCAAGACCGCTCACACGTGGGCAGCCCCATTCCAACGCTCATCTACGGCCTCACGGCCAACCTGCAATGGAAAAACTTCGACCTCTCGGCATTTTTTCAAGGTGTATCGGGTAACAAAATTTACTACCAGGTAGCCACCGACATCGAAGGGTTTTACCGCTCATTCAACATCACCCAGCGGGTGGTACAGGATCACTGGACGGGCGAAGGCACCAGCAATACGCAGCCGAGGGTATCGTGGAAAGGAGCCGCCAACAACAAGCAACCCTCTACCCGGTTTCTGGAAGACGGAGCCTACACCCGCCTGAAAAACCTGCAACTCGGCTACTCACTGCCCGCTAGCCTGCTGAAACGGGTGGGAGCCTCTACGGTGCGGGTCTATGTCAGCGGCCAAAACCTGCTGACCTGGACAAAATACCCCGGTCTCGACCCAGAGCAGCAAAGCAGCGACAACCTGAACAACGAGCAGTTTCGGGGCGACGTGGCCGTGGGCATCGACTGGGGTACCTATCCAAGTGCAAAGACATACACGGTAGGAGTGAATGTAAGTTTTTGAGAGTACCCCTCCCTACGGGGTTGGGTAAATACAACGATCATGAAAAAGTCAGGTTACATATACAGCCTAGCCACTATACTCTTCACCATCAGCGGGTGTCAGAACTTTCTGAACGAGGAGGTACGGGCGGCTTATTCAGAGGAGACGTTTTATAAAACCGAAGGACAGGCGTTGCAGGCGCTTAACGCGGCTTACCAGACGCTCACCTTTGCCACCGACAACAACCGGCTGTGGGTGTTTGGCGATGTAGCCTCCGACGATGCCGCCAAAGGCGGTGACCCTGGCGATCAGGCCGATATTGGGCTGGTCGATGAGTTTCAGGTCTATCCCAACAATGGCCCGCTCGAAGCGGAGTGGGGCCTGCTTTACGAAGGCATCAGCCGTTGCAACCGGGTGATACAGCGCGTACCGGCCATTGAGATGGATGCCACCCTGAAAGCGCGGATTGTGGGCGAAGCGCGGTTTATTCGGGCGCTGAACTACCTCTACCTGGTGAACATCTACGGCCCCGTGCCGCTAATTCTGGAACCCAAAAACGCCGATGAACTCCAGATTGAACAGTCGCCGGTAGCCACCATTTATACCCAGGCCATTGAAGCTGACCTGATGGCTGCGGCTGCGGCCTTGCCCGCCACCTATACCGGGGCCGATGTGGGCCGGGCCACCAAAGGGGCAGCACAGGCTCTGCTGGCCAAAGCCTATTTGTTTGAGCAGAAGTGGCAGCAGGCCGCCGATATGGCCGCACTGGTCATTAACAGTGGACAGTATTCACTACTACCGGTTTATGCCCAGAATTTCCGGCAGGCGTATAAAAACAATGTCGAAACGGTCTTTGCTGTCCAACACCTCATGGGGCAGGTGCCGTTTACGGGTAACCGGCTGAACCAGTGGTTTGCCCCCCGCGTGAACGAAAACGGCTATTTCTTCGATGTGCCGACACAGAATTTTGTGGATGAATTCGAGAAAACAGCGAAGGGGGTGGTTGACCCCCGCCTGGATTATACCGTGGCGCGCCCCGGCAAACCCTGGATCGACGGCACTACGTTGGTTGAAGCTACCTGGTCGCCAACGGGGTATCTGAACAAGAAGCATGTACAACCCCTGGCCGAGGTACCCAAAAGCACCAAAGGTGATGGAAATCTGAACTATACAACCCTGCGCTTTGCTGAGGTGCTGCTGGTTCAGGCTGAAGCACTGAATGAACTGGGGCAGTCGGCCACTGCCCTGGTGCCGCTAAACCGGGTGCGGCAACGCGCCCGCGAGAGCTACCTCAACGACCCCACCCTCCACGATTCGACCCTGACGGGTGGCAAGCCTGCCATCCCGGCGGGCCTGCTCCCCAACGTAACCAATACGGCCCAATCGAGCCTCCGCGAGTTGATCCGCCACGAACGGCGGGTTGAACTTGGCTTCGAGTTTGGCCGGTACTTCGACATCATGCGGTACGGCAAAGAGTATGCCCAGGCTGCCCTCCGCGACAAGACATCGTTCAAATACGAAACCAACCGCTATTTCCCCATCCCGCAAAGTGAGCGCGATACCAATAAGAAACTGCGGCTGTGAACGGATTTGCCTCACCGCTCCGGTGGAACGGTGAAGTACTATTTACCAATTAAACCAAGTTAAACCAATGAAAAACAACCCAATTACACTCAGCGTGTTACTGCGGAGCCTGCTGGCTCTGACCCTCGTGTTTACCCTGTTTCAGGCCTGTAAGAAAGACGACACCACCCCTGTGGTGCAGATCGACAAAAGCAGGCTGAAAGCCCGGCTCGACAGCATTGCCACGGCTTTCGGTAGTGCTGCCGAAGGCACCGCCATTGGTAAGTTTGAAGATGGCTCCAAAGCCACGTTTAAGACCGCTATCGATGCGGCTACCTCGGTATTTAACGATGCGGCTGCTACCCAAACGGCCGTGAATAATGCCTACGTGAACCTTGGTCAGGCGTACACCGCCTTCCAGAGCAAGCAGGTTCAGCAAATAGCCCCCGAAAAACTGGTGCTGTACCTGAAACTCAACGGCGACACGAAAGACGCATCGGGCAAGGGCTTCGATGGAACCGTGAAAACCGGTGGCAAACAGTGGGGGGCCGGTACCGCTACCCTCACCAAAGACCGATTCGGAAATGCCAACTCGGCCTACCATTTCGATAAGGGAGGTAACATCGAGGTTCCCTATAACCCGGTGCTAAATCCACAGAAGGAGATTACCATCAGCCTTTGGGCTAAAATGGATTCGTCGCGGGCCAGTAACTATTTGGTTGCCCTGAACCGCTGGAACGGGTATAAAATGCAGTTGCAGGATGCGAATAAAGTGTTCTTCACTATCAAAACCGATAAGGGTATCTGGGATAAAGACGACGAATCACTGACGCTCGATAAGGGCAAATGGTATCACATGGCCGTGACCTACAAATCGGGTGAGATGAATTTCTACGTTGATGGCACGCTGATTAAAAGCTGGACGGATAAAGTTGGCGATCCGGTAGCCGTGAAAAGCAGTATTAACATGACTATTGGTCAGGATTTGCCCACGAGTCTGTATCAGAACAATGAGAAAGATGATGCCGACGGTAATAATTTTAACGGCCCCTGGGGTGGTTATTTTACCGGCGATATGGACGACATTCGCATTTATAACGCCGTGCTGAGTGCCACTCAGGTTAAGTCGGTGTATAATGCCGAAAAGAGTCAGTAGATGAAAACCCCACCCGGACGCGGGACCGCCCAACCCCTCCCTAACGGGGAGGGGCCAAATAGGCTGAGACTTAGCTCCTCCCTAATGGGGAGGAGTGGGGTTTTATTCTCCCTTCTTGTTCTCCTCCTCAGCACATGCGCCCCTAAAAAGCAGGCGCGGCCACTGTTGTTCTGGTGCTCGAACAATGCAGGGGAGGTAACGTTTGCGAAGGAGTTTACCCAACGCTGGCAGCAGCAGCGGCCTGATAAGCCGCTGCGGTGCCAGCCGGTGCCGGAGGGGCAGTCGAGCGAGGAGATTATTCTGGCTTCGGTGGTGGGCAAAACCACGCCCGATATTTACGCCAACATCTGGCAGGGCAGCGTGGAGATGTACGCTAAAGCGCATGTGCTGGTGCCGCTCGATACACTGCACGGGTTCCGGGAGTTTATGGCTCAACGCTGCTCACCCGATGTGATGCGGGAGGTGACCTCGGCGGATGGGCATATCTACCAGGTTCCCTGGAAAGTAAACCCTATTATGACCATCTGCAACACGCGGCAGATCGACGCGCCGGGCCTGCCCCGCCCGCCCTATACCTACGCAACCTACGCGCAGGCGGGTAAGTTTATCAGTAAAGACCTCGACCACGACGGCTACACCGACCAATGGCTCGGCTATACTGAAGTGCGGGCCATCTGGTACGAGCGATTCTTTAACTTTTATCCGCTCTACCTGGCCGCATCGGGGGGTGGGCATCTGGTGAGTGCCAACCGAACCGGCCAACTGCGGGCGGCTTTCAACAACGCCTATGCCGTAAATGTGTTCCGGTTTTTGCAGGGGCTATACCGAGCTGGGTATTTCTCGAAAGGGCGGCTTTCGGCCACCCGCGACCCGTTTCTGGCGGAGCGCATTGCTACCTCCTTTACCGGTCCCTGGCAGGTGGGGTTTCTGGAAAAATACAAAGATGCTGAGTTGCAGTACGAAACCTGGCCCATGCCCGTCCCCGATGGGCATACCGGCCCGGCCTACACCTACGGCGACCCGAAAAATATGGTGATTTTTAACACCTGCCCCGACCCCCAAGCTGCCTGGGAATTTATGCGTACCCTGCTCGAAAAACCCGCCGACCTGCGGCTGATGGAGCTAACCGGCCAGTTTCCGCACCGGCAGGGCATAGACACTGATCCGTATTTTAGCGCGTTCCTCCAGAAAAACCCTAAGTTGCTACCCTTTGCCCGGCAGTCGCGGTATATTCGCGGGGTCGATAATTGCGATGTGATTGTGGAAGTCTTCGATATTATTTCGCAGGAGTACGAAGCCTGCGTGGTCTATAACAAAAAAACGCCCGAAGCCGCTATTGCCGATGCCGCCCGGGCGGTAGATGTATTATTAGCCAGTGAACACTAAAATCCCCTACCTCCTGACTCTACCCTACGTGCTGTTTTTCAGCGTATTTGTGTTGTTTCCAGTGGTGTTTTCGGTGGTGCTGACATTTCATCGGTGGAATATCATCTCGCCGATGGCGTTTGTGGGACTGGCCAATTATGACCGGCTGGTGCATGACCGCTTGTTCTGGCAGGCCATTGGCAATACGCTGCGGTTTCTGGTAGTGCATATCCCGCTGCAAATCGGCGTGTCGCTGCTGCTGGCTGAGTTTCTGAACGGGTCGATTCGGGGGAGTACGTTTTTCCGGGGGGCGTTTTTTCTGCCCGTTATCGTGTCGGGCGTGGTGGTCACTATTCTGTGGCAGCAACTGCTGAATTTTAACACCGGGGTTCTGAACCGGGGGTTTACGGCGGTGGGGTTACCCAAAATCCCGTGGCTGCAATCGCCCGACCTGGCCATCTACGCCATCGCGCTCATGGCTACCTGGAAAAATGTGGGGCTATACGTCATTCTGTTTCTGGTGGGGTTACAAACCGTGCCGACGCAGTATTATGAAGCCGCCGACCTGGAAGGGGCCACCCGCTGGCAGCGGTTTCGGTACATTACCCTGCCCATGATTAATCCCACCATTTTTATGGTGGTGGTGCTATCGACCATCGGCGGGTTTTCGCTGTTTATCGAGCCGTATATCATGACTGAGGGCGGGCCGCTCAACAGTACGCTCTCGGCGGTGATGTACATTTATAAACAGGCTTTTCAATATTACAATATGGGCTACTCGGCCACCTTGGGCGTTGTCTTCGCCGGGCTGATTCTGCTGGTAGTAGCCGTGCAAAAACGCTATGTGGAACAGGAGATGTAAGCTATGAAATACGTTCGCTACATAGTCCTCTCCCTCGCGGCTTTGTCGTTTGTGTATCCGTTTATCTGGATGATTAGCGCGTCGTTGTCGGCAGAGCGGGAGATTGGGTCGCTGACGCTGCTACCGGTGGGACTAACGATTCAGCACTACCTGACCGTGTTCGAGAAAATTCCGCTGGGGCGGGCGTTTCTGAACAGTGTGTTTGTGGCGGTTATTACCACTAGCCTGGTGTTGGTGCTGGGAGCAATGGTGGGCTACGCACTGGCGCGGTTGCGGTTTCGGGGCCGGAGTCTGATTTTCTACGCCATCATTTTTTCGATGACGCTACCGTTCCAGATCACGCTCATCCCCAACTACATCACGATGGTGAAGTTTGGCTGGGTAGATACATACTTTGCCCTTATTGTGCCGTTTGTGATGAATGCCATGTCCATTCTGCTGTTTCGGCAGGCATTTATGAGCTTGCCCCAGGCCCTGATCGATGCGGCCCGGATTGATGGCTGTGGCGAACTGCGCCTGATTTTTCAGGTATTGATCCCGAACATACTACCCACAGTGCTGACCGTCACCATTCTCACCTTCATGGGTATCTGGAACGAAGCGCTCTGGCCGCTCATCGTTGTCCGCGACGAGGCTATCATGACGATGCCACAGATGGTAACTCTGTTTTCAGTAGGGGGCCGGGCCGATGCGCAACTGGGGGTAAAGCTGGCTGCCGCCGGGATGCTGGCCCTCCCCATCCTGATTATGTACCTGTTTTTCCAGAAACACTTTATCCAAAGCATGGCATCATCGGGCCTAAAAGACTAATGAAACACTACCGCTATTTTCTATACCTGCTGCTGGTCTTACAAGGCCCGTTACTGGCGTTTTCGTGCAAAAAAGATACTCCTGCCACCGTTATCCCAACCTCTGGCAGTAGCCGGGTCAACCTGGCGCATCTGAACGCGCTGTATAAACCCGCCAGGGTGAACGGAGTCGATGTAGGTACGGTGGCCATTTACAGCGAATACCCCGATTATCACCTGGTTGCCGATGCCGACGAAGGCTTCACCTGTGTGGACGATGCAGCGCGGGCAGTGCTGCTGCTGGCTCACGAACCTGATCTGGCCACCAATACCGATAAACAGACGAAGCTCCAGCGAATGACGGAGTTTGTGCTGCAACTGCAGTCAGCCAATGGCTATTTCTACAATTTTTTGTTTCCCGATGGCACCATTAATAAAACCGGCACCACCAGCATCGACCAGCCTAATTTCTGGTCATGGCGGGCGTTGTGGGGCCTCACCGAAGCCTACTCATCCCTGAAAACAACCAACCCAGACCTGGCCAGCCGGATACAAACGGCCACTGGGCGGGTAGTGGCCAACCTGATTCGGGATTATGGCAGTAAAGCTCAGGAATACACCTTTGTGCAGGGGGTAAAAGTACCCC
>JBBQUC010000201.1:0-7184 GCA_038212815.1 Cytophagales bacterium | reverse complement strand
GAAATACGTCGATCATATGGTGGGTAATGTGGGCTGGAACGAGATGAACACCTGGACACGCTTCTACGCCGAGGTCATGGGGTTTCAGCAACTGGTGTCGTTCGATGATAAAGACATTTCGACTGATTATACGGCCCTGATGAGCAAGGTAATGAGCAACGGTAACGGGCGCATCAAATTCCCGATCAACGAACCCGCCGAGGGCAAAAAGAAGTCGCAGGTGGAAGAGTACCTCGATTTTTACGGCGGTTCGGGCATACAGCACATTGCCGTGGCCACTGATAACATCATTGAGACCGTGACGGCCCTGCGCGACCGGGGAGTGGAGTTTTTGCAGGTGCCGCAAACGTATTACGACGAGTTGAAAGACCGCATTGGCGAGATTGATGAAGCCATTGACACCCTGCGCCCGCTCGGTATTCTGGTTGACCGCGACGAAGAGGGGTATCTGCTACAAATCTTTACGAAGCCCGTTACTCCCCGCCCTACGCTGTTTTTCGAGATTATCCAGCGCAAAGGGGCCAAATCGTTCGGTAAAGGCAATTTCAAAGCCTTGTTCGAGGCCATCGAGCGTGAACAGGAAATACGGGGAACTTTATAATGGTGAAAGAGCGAAAGAGTGAATAGCTGGCGCAACCAGTTCGCTCTTTCGCTCTTTCGCTCTTTCGCTCTTTCGCTATGAAACAGGATTATCAAAAATACACTGAAGACCAGCAGGCGGTCTGGAAACTGCTGTTTGAGCGGCAGATGGCGCAGTTGCCGGGGCGGGCTAGTCAGGCGTATATGGATGGTATTGTGGCAACGGGCTTCCCCAACTCGCGCATTCCTAATTTTGAGCGGGATTTAAACCCGCGCTTGCTTCCCATTACGGGCTGGCGGGTAGTTGCCGTGCCTGGACTGATCGACAATCGCGCGTTTTTCGAACTCATGGCCGACCGGCAGTTTCCGGCTACCACCTGGCTACGCACCCGCAAGCAAATCGACTACCTGCCGGAGCCCGATATGTTTCACGACACCTTTGGCCACGTGCCGGTACTCACCAACCAGCCCTTCTGCGATTTTCTGGCGGCACTAAGTCACATTGCCCTGCGGCACGTAGATCATCAGGAAGCTATCGACATGATTGCCCGGCTCTACTGGTACACGATTGAGTTTGGTCTGATTCGGGAAGCCAATGGCCTGCGGATTTATGGCGGGGGGATACTCTCATCGCCCGGCGAGACGCGCTACAGCCTGGAAAGCAACGAACCAAAGCGGATTCCGTACGATGTAGGAACGCTGTTGCAAACGCCTTATATCATTGACCACTATCAGCAGCAATACTTCATCATCGACTCGTACCAACAGCTTTACCACTCCGTGCCGACGATTGAAGAGAAACTGGAAGAACTACTCAACAGTGAACAGTTATCAATGAACAGTTATCAGTAACCGCTACGAATAAGTATCTTGCCAATAATTTTGAGTACAGTATTAGCAACCTGTCTCCACTGTTAACTGATTACTGCTAACTGTTCACTGATAATGACTCATCCTTCCGATCACCGGGCTTATTTCTTTAAGATTGACACTACGATTAAGAAAATCCGCAATGCGCTGCAAAAGCAATTTGCCGAAACAGGTTCCGACTTAACGGTCGATCAGTGGGTGGTTATTGATCACCTGTTCCGTAATCCAGGCATCAGCCAGAATCAGTTGGGCGAGCTAACCACTAAAGACGCGCCCACGGTGACGCGGATTATTGACCTGCTGGTGAAAAAAGGCGTGGCCGAACGCAAAACCGCCGACGATGACCGCCGGAAGTTTCTGGTAAGCCTTACCCCCACCGGCAAAACCCTATACGAAACCATGCTGCCCATTGTGGTCGATATTCGGCGGAAAGGCTGGGGCGACCTTAGCGAAGAAGACTACCAGCACTTCACCCGCATCATGGATTCAATTTATCAGAATTTCAACGAATGATGTACGGTATTTTCAGTTACGACATTGCCCTGCCCCGCGTGGGGTTTAAAACCGGCGACCGTATTCACGGCGAATATATTTTAGACCTTGAAGTGGTATCGCTACTGGGGTGTTTTGCGGGTATTCCGGTCGATACAACGGTGTTTGCCCGCCCCTGCCTCAATGAGTTTATAGCCCAGGGTAAGCCCGTTTGGGAAGCCGTTGGCAAGCGACTGGCTGAACTGATTGCTCACGAAACCCACACCCTCGCCAGTGTTCACGACCAGGTATTTATCCATCAGTCGCGGGTAACTATGCACCTGCCCGTGCAGATTGGCGATTATACCGATTTCTACGCGGGCATTTACCACGCCGAGAATGTAGGCCGTATGTTCCGGCCCGATGCCGAACCCTTGCTGCCCAACTACCGCCACATGCCGGTAGCCTACCACGGGCGGGCATCGAGCATCGTCGTGTCGGGAACGGGCATCAGGCGACCGTCGGGGCAGTTTCTGGATGGGGGGAAACCCATGTTTGGCCCCTCGCGAACACTGGACTTTGAACTGGAACTCGGCCTTATTATCGGCAAAAACAGCCCGCTGGGCGTGCCAGTACCGGTGCAGGAGGCCGAAGACTACATTTTTGGGGTTGTGCTGTTCAACGACTGGTCGGCGCGGGATATTCAGCGGTGGGAATATCAGCCGCTGGGGCCGTTTTTGGGCAAAAACTTCGGGTCATCCATGTCGGCCTGGGTGCTGCCTTTTTCTGCGCTGGAACCCTGCCGGGTAGCCGGTATGGCACAGCAGCCCGCCCCCCTGCCGTATCTGCAACAGAGCACACCGGGCCATTTCGACCTGGCGCTGGAGGTAGTGCTACAAACCCAAACGGGCGATGAACTGGTGATTAGCCGCAGCAATGCCCGCCATCTGTACTGGAGTTTTGCCCAGATGATTGCCCATCATACCATAAATGGCTGCAACCTGCGCATCGGCGATGTGCTGGCCTCCGGTACTATCTCCGGCCCCACGCCCGATGCCTGCGGCTCCCTCCTCGAACTGACGGAGAATGGCACCCGCCCCCTGAACCTGCCCTCCGGCCAAGCCCAACCGTTTCTGGCCGATGGCGACACTATAACCCTGCGCGGTTGGCTGGGTGAGGGCAACAAGCAGATAGCGTTAGGCGAGGTATCGGGCCAAATTTTGCCATCGTTCCAACAGTTTGGTTAACTTGTGGATCAGGTATTTATATGAACTATTCAAGACAGCATCTTGGTGTCTTAGGAACATTTATGACAACCATAAACCCCACTGACCTGCCCCCACAGGCATTTTACCGCTACATGATTGGCTCTATTGGGCCTCGCCCCATTGCGTTTGCCAGCACCATCGATGCCGCCGGGACTGTAAATCTGAGTCCGTTTAGCTTTTTCAATATGTTTGGCTACAACCCCCCTACGCTGGTGTTTGCACCAAGTCGGAACCGGCATGGCGACAAAAAGCACAGTCTGCTGAACGTAGAAGAAGTGGGCGAGGTGGTAATCAACATTGTCAACTATGCGATGGTGGAGCAAATGTCGGTGACGAGTGCCGAGTTTGCGCGGGGAGTGAATGAGTTCGAGAAATCGGGATTTACGCCTATCCCCTCCGAGCGGGTACGGCCACCCCGCGTGGCCGAGTCGCCGGCTGCGTATGAATGCCGGGTCAAGCAGATTATTGAAACAGGCCGCGAGCCTGGCGCGGGGAGCCTGGTTATCTGTGAGGTGCTGATGGCGCATTTCCACGACGATATTTTCACGGATAATGGCCTGATCGACCCGCACAAGATTGACCTTATTAGCCGTTTGGGGGCCGATTGGTACGTCCGCGCCAATGGCAATGCCCTGTTTGAAGTAGCCCGCCCGCAGGTGGGCATTGGCCACGACCAACTGCCCGCCGAGGTGCAACAGAGCCGCATCATAACCGGTAATGACCTCGGTAAACTCAGCGGCTACAAAGCCCTGCCTAGCCCGCAGGAAGTAGCCGACTATCAACAGTCGGGCATCCTGAACGACCTGCTCGCCGAAGCCCGCGATGGCTGCCAGTACCTCCCCGATTTGCTCCATCAGCGCGCCCGTCAGTTGTTAGAAAAGAACCAGGTACGCGAAGCCTGGCTGACTCTCTTAAGTGGATAATGCCGCGTAGGGTTTTCAATATCCCCTCGCAGTATTGTCGGCTCTGGGGTCGGAAGCTCCTTCGTAGCTGCCGTCGGGCAGAATTAGTACGCAATCCATGCGGCCTAACGTGTTGGTTTGCATTTCGAGTTTATACCCCCGACTTTGCAGGTTTTTAATGGTCGTTTCACTAAACGCTCCGTTCTCAAACAGCGTTTTATCGGGGAGCCACTGGTGGTGAAACTTCAGTGCGTTTACGGCCTGCTGCATGGTCATGCCGTGTTCGAGCACGTTCAGCACGGTCTGAAACACCGAGGTGATGATGGTAGAGCCGCCCGGCGTACCCACCACCATGAATAACTTCCCGTCTTTTTCGATAATGGTGGGGGTCATGGAAGACAGCATCCGTTTGCCGGGGGCAATGGCATTGGCAGTGGTGCCAATCAGCCCAAACATATTAGGGGTACCGGGCTTGATGCTGAAATCGTCCATCTCGTTGTTCAGGAAAAACCCGGCTCCGCCCACTACCACCCGGCTACCATAACCGCCATTCAGCGTGGTTGTGATGCTCACGGCATTGCCCTCTTTATCCACTATGGAGAAGTGGGTAGTCTCCAGGCTTTCGTACCCCGGCACAATGCCACCTTGTATAGTGCGGCTGTCGGTGGCTTTGGCCCAGGTGAAATTCTGCCAGCGGTTGGCCAAGTACGTTGGGCTAACCAATTGATCGACGGGTACTTTCACAAAATCGGGGTCGCCCAGAAACTTGGCCCGGTCGGCATAGACGCGCCGTTCGGCTTCAATCATCAACTGCACGGTGCTGTCGCGGTTCCAGCCCCACCGGCGCAGGGGGTATTTCTCCACAAACCGCATCAGTTGCACCAGGGCCACTCCCCCGCTGGAGGTGGGTGGCATGGTAATGATGGTATAGTTTTTATACGCTGCCTGAATGGGTTCGCGCCAAACGGAGTGATAGTTGGCCAGGTCAGTTTCGGTAATCAGGCCCCGACCCCGGCGCATTTCGTCGGCCAGCAGCCGGGCCGTTTCGCCTTCGTAAAACCCTGCGCGACCCTGCGTTTGTACCCGTTGTAGGGTACTGGCCAAATCGGCCTGAGTGAATCGCTCGGTTTTATGCCACGATGCCGTGTCGGCGGGATTGGTGGTTTTCAGGAAATACGGTTTGCCAGGATTAAATTTCAGCAGGTCGCTTTTGATCCGGTTAAGGCCCAGAGCATCGCGCTCGGTGAGGGCAAAGCCATTACGGGCCAGGTCGATAGCGGGTTGGAGCACCTGCGCCCAGGTGAGTTTGCCAAACCGTTTGTGCGCTTCAACCATGCCATCGACCGACCCTGGTACCCCGCTGGCTAAATGCCCGCCGAGGCTCAGACCCGGAATCACGTTCTTGGCCGAATCGAGGTACATGTCTTTGCTGGCCTGCGCCGGGGCTTTTTCTCGGTAGTCGAGGGTGTAGCTCTTGCCCGCTTTGTCGCGGTAAACCATAAACCCACCTCCGCCAATATTACCGGCGCCCGGATACACCACCGCCAGCGCAAACTGCACAGCCACAGCCGCATCGACGGCGTTACCCCCCGCCTGCAAAATGGCCAGCCCCACGCGCGAAGCTTCCGGGTGTGCCGAAGCCACCATACCATTACGCCCCACTACCCCCACCCGGTCGGAGAAGAACGGATGCCGGTTTGGTTCATCGTCTTCATCGCGGTATTGATAAACACCCTGACTTTTCTCGACCCCCGGCTGGCTAGCGGCCGTTTGCGTAACGGCAGGCCGCTGCGTTTGGCAGGCAGAGACAATAAAGAGTAGCAGTAGGGACAATCTCACATGGTTGCCCTGGCGAAAGAAAAAGTGCATAGTTTTTGATGTTTCTAAACCACTAAACTACGGATTTTAACCGAACAGCCACTAAAAACCCAATGTCTAACCGAAACGGCTTGGCAAAGTTGTCAGGTCTGAATACTTTTAACAAATGGATACCCCACCCGGTCCCGCGTCAGGTGCGGTAGCTGATGCTGTAGAGTGATTTAACGTGTAAACATGAAATTCCTTCGCCAAACTTTCGAGAGCTTCCGTTTTGCCTGGCAGGCACTGCGGTCGAACTTGCTCCGCACTACGCTCTCATTGCTGGGCGTAACCATCGGTATTTTTGCCATCATCGCCGTGTTTACCCTGGTCGATTCATTGCAGCGCGACATTGGCGAGAGTCTGGCGGGATTGGGGACGCGGGTGCTTTACATCCAGAAATGGCCCTTCGTGTTTACCGACGAATACCCCTGGTGGAAATTTTTCCAGCGGCCCGAACCTACCTACGCTGAATACCGGCTGCTGTCGGAGCGGCTCGAATCGGCGAAGGCGGTGGTGGCCATGAGCGGGCGCGGTAACGTGACCATCAAACGGAACAACAACAGCATTTCGGCCCGTGTGTCGGGCATTACCTATGGTTATAACCAGATTACCGACCTACCCATTGCTGAGGGTCGCTATTTTGCCCCGCAAGAGATGGACGCATCGCGTCAGGTAGCCGTTATTGGCTCTGAAGTGGCCGACCAACTCTTCCCGAATCAGTATGCTGTTGGCAAATCCATCAAGATTGTGGGCCTGAACTTCCAGGTTATTGGCGTGCAGGAGAAAAAAGGAACCGGCCTGTTCGAGATTGGCGGCAACCCTGACCGGCGGTGCATTATTCCGTACGGCACCTTTGCCAAACTCTTCGTGTCGGGCCGTCCCAACCTGACCATTGCCCTAAAAGGGTATGAGTCGGACGAGAATATGGCAGAGCTGGAGAGCGAAGCGCGGGGACTGCTGCGGGCACGCCGGAGCCTGAAACCCCGGCAGGAAGATTCATTTGCCATTAACCGCCCGGAGGCTGTGTTTAAAGCCATTAGTGGCGTGTTTAAAGTGCTGACAGTAGCGGGGTGGGTCATTGGCTCGTTCTCCATTCTGGTAGGCGGCTTTGGCATTGCCAACATCATGTTTGTGTCGGTAAAAGAACGCACCAACATCATCGGGATTCAGAAATCGCTGGGGGCTAAAAATTACTTTATCCTGTTCCAGTTTCTGTTTGAAGCTATCCTGCTGA
>JBBQUC010000200.1:0-7186 GCA_038212815.1 Cytophagales bacterium | reverse complement strand
TTGCCCGACAACTCAAAGCTGTTACTTATTTTGCCCATCCCTATCATAGTTGGGAGCGGGGTCTCAATGAGAACACCAACGGACTGATCCGCCAGTACATTCCGAAGTCGTGTCCGATTAGTATTATCCGCCCCACCGACGAATCTTGGATTCAAGATCAACTCAACCATCGACCTCGTAAAAGCTTAGGCTATCTAACCCCGGCTCAAGTCGCTAAGAACAAGCTTTATGCACTGCAAATGTGAATCCGCGGTATATTAGATCCACAAAAGCTTAAAAAGATTTGTATTACAAACTTTGGTCTAGCTTTTATTAACACCGGAGGATATATAGCACTTGAAAAAGAAAAGCAACAAAAAAAGAGAGATAGAAATTTTAGTAGGGCATCTGTAGTAATAGCATTTTTAGCTTTGGTTATTTCATTTATATCGCTTGTAATATCCTGTCAAAGTATAGAAATTATATCGAAGCAAAATTATACTATTGATTCGTTGAAAAAAGAATTTAATATGCGACATAAGTAGTCAAGGTAATATAATCGACAGTTTTAGAAAATACGGTAGTAGTCCAACTGTGTTGAAATAGATATCTTTGTGCATGGTTTTAGAAGCAGTTGTCTGTAAGCATTGTGGCCGCACTCAGCAGGTGCAGCGTTTCGGCAAGACCCGTGGGGAACACATCAAAGGTGGCGGGTGGAGAACAAGGCGTTACTGCAAAGTCTGGAGTGCAAGCATTTAATACATATGTACCGCTTGAAACGGCTGACTCGTCGCACGTTTGTTTTTCTAAGTCAGTGGTGATACATGACACTTTGATTGGGCTATTCATCAATTTCTATCTTACTGACGACGAATTTGATAACTATATGTTTTATGGGGGCAGAGATATTACCCGCGATTAGTAGCGTTTAGTCAGGGTTTGGGTCAGTTAGACATGATTGCCAACTGGTTTGCTTTAGTGAAGCGTCTCGCCGATCTTATTCAAATGTTCCAGACTGCTCCAGCCTGGCAAGAGAAGCTACCTTTTTACGAATAATTCTGGATGCTGAACCGCCCCATTAAGTCTCTGTTGCTTTAAAGATAGTGCACGAACAGCGCCGTTGTCCACGATAGTTCGCGGCCATTGGCCCGCTCTTTTTCGTAGAAATCGACTAAGCGCATGTGGTGGGTGCGGAGAAACTGGAAAACCGCAAGCGGGTCAGACTGACCCTCGTAGAGCAGGGCGAAATTTAGTTCGAGCAACACCGCGCCAATTTTCTGGTTCCTGAATAGGCCCGCTCCGCCCTGCAATACGGGCAATTCAAACCCCTGCGTGTCAATTTTGAGTAAATCAATCTGCTGGATGCCCTGCCTGGCGCAGAACAGGTCGAGGGTATCGACCTGTACCGATTCGACCGAAATGGTTTCTTCTTCGGCAAAGATGTTTTCCTGTAAATCGGGGTTCATAGCCAGAAATGAACTCAGCTCCGACTGCTTGTAGTTGCGAAACTCGGCTATCCCCGCCTGCTCGCCCATCGCCAGTCGATGCAGGTGTACCCCTGCGCCAAACAACTGCCCCGACAAACTGGCGTACGACATGGATGATGGCTCGAAGGCGTGAATGGTAGGCTGACTGTAGCTGCGCTGTAGCAGTTGGATAGTTTGCCCCCGATTTGCTCCAATATCGAAACAAACTGGGTTATCGGTGGGGATAAGCAGCCGTAAATCGCGGCTCAACTCATGCCCGGTTACCCGCCCCCGAAATTGCCGGGCCAGGAAAATGCCAAAGAAAGCAACAACTGATTTTGCCGCATCGGCTAGAAATGTGTTCATGGTGAATGGGTTCCGCGTTAGGCGGAGAGGCTGATTTAGGTTTGGTAATCTTTAGCTTACGCTCATCGAAACAAATAGGTCAAATCATCCTCCATGCCTGTCACCAGGTCTTTCATGATGCCACTTGACCAGGTTTTGATAAAGCCATCGGGAAGCAGTGTTTGAACAATGCGAATGGTGGGAATGATGAGCCACACAACCTGCACACCCGCCGGAAAATATTGCTTTAACATCTTGTCGGTGAGGTCAGTGACTGCTTGTTTTGGGGAGAGAACATAGTCGAGCAGATTCGTATCCATAGCGCACGGTATTTATATCAAATAGACTACAAAAACATCGCTGATAAATACGCCTGTCAGCGATGTTTTTGTGATTTACTCCGCTAGCAACTTCTCCCGCAACACACTAATCGGAGGCATTCCCTGAGCCAGCAGCGCATCGTGGAAGGCTTTCAGGGAGAACTTGTCACCCTGTTTTTTCTTCAGCTCTTCGCGCAGGGCCAGAATCTGGAGTTTTCCGAGGGAGTACGAGAGATAGCCAGGGTCGAAGGTGCCGCGACGGGCTTCTTCGTAGGCGGGCTTTTCGTTGTAGTAACAGTTGTCCATGAAAAATTTGGTGGACTATGCCACCGTCCACTTATTGGTATGTTCCTGAATGGAACTGACCAGGCGGCAGTAGCGGAGCAACGATTCGGAGAGTTGCGCCATTTTGTATTTGGCGGCCGTTTTTGGGTCACTGCCGCCGTAGCCCTGCTCCAGCATCATCTGCTCGGTGTAGTGCGCCCAACCCTCTACAAACGCATAACTGGCCAGCATTTTTCGGGTTTTGCTGACCTTGCTGGCGTTCAGGTGCAGAAACTGCACGTAATGGCCCGGATACGCTTCATGAATAGAGACCACCTCCGACACGTAGCGGTTAAACTGGGTGAGCCATTCTTCCTGCTGTTTGCCAGTCCACTGTTTTTTGGGCAGGGTCACGTAGTAGTAAGCCTCCGAGGCTGCGGGCTTTTCGAACGGTCCCGGCGGGTTCATGGCGGCAGTAGCCCCCACCATAAAATCGGGGGTTTTGGTAACCGTAGCCCGCACGTCGGAGGGGACGGAAATAATTTGTTTATCGAGCAAAAACTGCCGGATAGCCTCGCAGTGGTTGCGGGTAGAAGGCAGTAGTTGGTCGGCGGTGGGGTGTTCCCGCTGAATGGCTTTGAATACCTCAGCGGGTGTTTTGGTGGGGTCGATCACCTTCGCGGCAGCGGCAAACTCGGCCTGCTCGCGCTTTAGTTGCGCCATGCCCATTGCCAGCAGGCTGTCGGGGTCGGCTTCGAGCAGTTCATTGTACCGCAGCATTTTGCGGTAGTTGCTGGCTCCAATGGCGAAGGTCCCGTGCGCGTTGGGCAGTACGTTTTTGGCTAGATGCGTAGCAAAGGCGTTGGTAGCATCGGCTCCCAGTTTCATGGCCTCGGCCAAACTGCGGTGCAGCGAATCGTTTTTCACCCCCGCAAAGGCTTTGGGTACATCGGTAAGCATGTAGTCGGCTGCGCCATGCAACCCCTCGATAGCTACTCCCACTAATTCGGGAGCCGGGTTTTTGCCGATGTTCTGCCGGGCAGCGGCAAAGTAAGCAGGCAACTGCCGGGCCACGGCCACAGCGGCCTGAAGCCGCTGCTCGGCAGGAGCGTAGTTGCGCTCGATGTAAGCACTTAGGTTGGGGCCATAGGCCATTGGGTTCTCGTATCCTTTCAGCTCTACAATGTGGTAAATACCCGACTGAATACTGGCCCGCAGTAGTGTATAATCCGTTTTTAGATCGGGCGAAAGCTTGGCTGAGTCGAATTGGGCGAAGAGCGAATCGTAGTGCTGTAACTGCGCCAGTTCGGTTTTGATGTGGTCGGGCGTAGGAATAACTAACTTACCATCGTACTCGTGCAGGCCCAGCGAAACAGCGGTTTGGGGGTTGCTGGCCAGATACACGCCCATGTACTCATCCGACAGTTTAGTGAAGGCTGGATCAGATGTCGCGTTTTTCTGGCAGGCAAAGAGGGTCGCAAAACAGATAACCAGGCAAGGATAGGTAAATGGTTTCATGAGATGATTAAGAGTGAATAGATGAATGATGCGGTAAGTTACGCTGAAAGTGAACAAGTGGCGTTGATTTGGCGTTGATTTTACCTCACCTCAACCCCACTGCTTTTGAAGGAGAGGGGTTGAGGTGAGGTAAATCCGTTTTTATGCTCCGTCAATTTCCGGCTTTTGCCAATGTGCCTGATGAGCAGCTTCAGTGGCTGCTCGACCGGGCCGATGAACAGACGTACCCTGCCGACACGGCCATTGCTAAACCGGGCGATGCTATCGACCACATGCTGCTGGTGCTGGATGGCCAGATTACCATCGATAGCGGGCAAAACAGTGCCGCCGACGATATTGCCGTGTATGGCCCCCACTCGCTGCTGGGCGTGATGCCGTTCTCGCGGATGAAAACGATGAACAATCGCATCTGTACCGAATCCCCCGTTCACCTGCTCCGCCTGCACCGCAACCAGTTTCGCGATATGGTGCATGAGTGCTATGAACTGACCGAGGCCTGTGTGCAACAAATGACGGATCGTGTCCGCGATTTTACCCGGTTTGTGCAGCAGGAAGACAAAATGGCCTCGCTGGGTAAGCTATCGGCGGGGCTGGCGCATGAGTTGAACAACCCCGTATCGGCAGTGGTGCGCTCTGCCGACGCGCTGAAAGCCCAGATGCGGGCTACCCCGGAGCGGTTCAAGGCCGTTATGGCTATTCAACTACCACAGGCAGAGGTCGATGCGGTCAATACGTTTCTATTCGCCAAAATAGATCAGCCGCTGGCTCCGCTGGGGTTGATGGAACGCACCACTCGCGAAGATGACCTAACCGACTGGCTCGATGACCACGATATTCCGAACCCCGACGACCTGATTATTCCGCTGGTGGAGTTTGGGTTTGTGGCCGCCGATTTAGACCGGCTTGCTGAGCAGATAAAGGCCCATAACCTACCGGCAGTGCTGGGCTGGGTGGTCAGCAACCTCATCACCGAAAAACTGGTGCTGGACATTGCCGATGCCTCGACCCGGATTGCATCCCTAGTCAACGCCATCAAATCGTACACCTACATGGATAGGGGGGCGGGCAAAGATACCCTCAACCTGGGCGAAGGGATTCGGAGTACGGTGACACTGCTGACCTATAAACTGAAAGCGAAACACATTGCTGTTTCGATGGACATTCCCCCCGATTTGCCTACCCTCTGCGGCTGGCCGGGCGAACTGAACCAGGTCTGGACTAACCTCATCGACAATGCCGTCGATGCCATGCCCGATGGCGGTAAACTCCAGATCAGGGCCGAAAAAGATGAACGACCCGATGGTTCTGCCTTTGTGCTGACCAGGGTAATCGACAATGGTGCGGGCATTCCCGAAGCCAGCCAGAAAAAAATATTCGACCCTTTTTACACTACTAAAGAGATCGGGAAAGGCACCGGCCTCGGCCTCGACATTGTGAATGGCATCATCCGCCACCACAACGGCAGCATCAAAGTAAACTCAAAACCCGGCGAAACCGAGTTTATAATTTGTTTACCTGTTTAAAGAGCGAATAACTGACGCACACTATGCTTTGACAAGCTCATTCACTCATTCACTCTTTCGCTCTTTAATTCATGCGTCTCCCCATTATTTTTTCTATCGACGACGACCCGCAGGTGCTGGAGGCTACCAGGCGTGATTTGCGGCAGCAGTACCGAAAAACCTACCGGATTATGGCCACGACCTCGGCCCAGGAAGTGCTGGATATGCTACCCGATTTGAAGCGGAAAGGCGAAACGGTGGCCCTATTCCTGTCTGATCAGCGTATGCCCGAAATGATGGGAGTGGCCTTTCTGAAACAGGCACGGGAATTATTCCCGGAGGCTAAACGAGTGCTGCTCACAGCCTATTCAGACATTGATGCCGCCATTCGGGCTATCAATGAGGTGCAACTCGATTACTACATTGCCAAGCCCTGGGATCCGCCCCAGGAAAAACTCTACCCCATACTCGATGGCCTGCTTGACGACTGGCAGGCGGCACACCGGCCTGTGGAGGGACTGACTCTGATCGGCTACCAATTTTCGCCCCGTTCGCACGAGTTGAAAGATTTTCTGGCGGGCAACTTATTCCCGTATCGGTGGGTCGATGTAGAGAACCATGCCGAGGCCGATGAACTGCTGGCACTCCATAGCATCGACCGCAATCAGTTGCCCGTACTGATTTTTGACGATGGTACCGCCTTACCCCAGCCCACGCTGGCTGCCGTGGGCGAAAAGCTCGGCCTGAACCCCAAAGCCGCTGAGTCGCTGTACGATTTAGCCATTATTGGGGCTGGCCCGGCGGGCCTTGCGGCTGCGGTATATGGCGGCTCCGAGGGGCTGAAGACTATCTTGGTCGATAAACGCGCCCCCGGTGGGCAGGCAGGAACCAGTTCAAGAATCGAGAATTACCTGGGGTTTCCGAGCGGGCTGACCGGGGCCGACCTGGCGCAGCGGGCCATTACCCAGGCCAGGCGGTTTGGCGTGGAGTTTCTGGCTCCGCAGGAAGTGGTCTCCATCAAGTCGGTGGGGCAGTATAAGCACATCGACATGGCCGATGGTAGTACCGTAGTGACGCGGGCTATTCTGCTCAGCACGGGGGTGTCGTATCACAAACTGGAAAACGAATCGCTGGATAAGTTTACCGGGGCGGGGGTCTATTATGGCGCAGCCACCACCGAGGCCCACGCGTTTAAGAAGCAACCCGTGTATGTTGTTGGGGGGGGTAACTCAGCCGGGCAGGGGGCCATGTACCTCTCGCGCACAGCCTCGGAGGTATTTATCTGCATCCGTCGTCCCGACCTCACCGAAACCATGTCGCAGTACCTCATCGACCAAATTGCCCATACGTCCAACATCACCGTACTGGGCTGCACACAGGTGCTGGCGGGCGAGGGCGAGGATAAACTGGAACGGCTGGTGCTGGAAAACATGGACACCCACGAGCAGCGAACGGTAGAAGCCAAAGCCGTTTTTGTCTTTATTGGAGCCAAACCCTTCACCGACTGGATCGAGATGAACATCATTAAAGACGACAAAGGATTTATTGAAACCGGCAGCAGCCTCAATAAGTACGACGACTACCGAAAATCGTGGAAGCTCAAGCGCGAACCGTTTACGCTGGAAACGTGCAGCCCCGGCATTTTTGCTGCGGGCGATGTGCGGGCTGGTGCCATGAACCGCGTAGCCTCGGCAGTAGGCGAGGGGGCCATGGCGGTTAGCTTCGTGCATAAGTATCTGGCCGAAACGTAATGCTCACAGCACCCGCAACTCGGTGAGGGCTTCGTCGTCTT
>JBBQUC010000199.1:0-7233 GCA_038212815.1 Cytophagales bacterium | reverse complement strand
CAACCAGATCAGGGCCGAGACCCATCGGATGCTGGCCGCTTTTGGCCCCCAACGCTACATTGCTAACCTTGGCCACGGCGTATATCCCGACACTGACCCCGACAAAGTAAAGTGCTTTATTGAGGCCGTGAAGTCATATTGAGGCCGGGATACCTACTCAATAACTTTGGGCACCTGAAAAAAGGGGCCAGTATAGCGGGGGGCGTTCTGTAATGCCTCGTTTGGCGGCAGTTGGTGGGCCACCACATCCTCACGCAGTACATTCACCTCGTCAGAGATGTGCGTGAGTGGCTCCACACCCGTGGTGTCAATCTCGCTCAGTTGCTCCATCCAGGTTAGCACACCATTCAGGCTGGCCAACAAAGCCCCTTCTTCGTCGGGGCGCACGTTTAGCCGGGCCAGGTGGGCTATTTTCTGTAGTGTTTCGCTGTTAACGTTCATGTTGCTGACCTAACCGCCTGGCGGTTAGGTTTTTTAACTCGTCATCAATAACTTTATACGTTTCCTCCCGCAATTTTGGGACATCGGCCTGGGTGAGGCCAATGGTGGAAATGGGCGCGTGAATGACTGCCCGCACTGCCCGACGGTGTACCCGAGGGCTTGGCGTATCGGGCAGTATTTGGTAGTTGTTCAGCAGGGTAATGGGCACAATAGGTACCTGCTGGAGAATGGCCATCGTAAAGGCACCGTCTTTGAACGGATGCACCATTTGGGGCGGATTTTTGGTCCAGATACCCCCTTCCGGAAAAATCATCACGCTCCGACCACCCTCCAGCAACCGCATGGACTTAGCCAGCGAATAGGCCCGGCTGTTGGCACGCGCACGATCTACCTGAATGTGCAGCTTGGCAAACATATACCCCAGCAGCGGAATCTTCTTCACGCCACTCTTACCCACAAACGCGTAGTAGTTATCCACAATTACGCCCATTGTGGCAATGTCGATGTAGGAAAAGTGGTTTGCGCACAACACATACACGCCGGTTGGGTCGGGCTTGAACTGATACTCTACCCGCACGGGCATACCGACTACGAAAAAGAATAACTGGCCCCACCAGCGGTTGATGCGGTGGGCAGTAGGTTTCCAGTCGTCGCGTTGCAGGCAAATAAACTGGAGTGGAAAGAGCAGCAGGTAGATGCCAATGAAAACAACCGCGCAATAGAGCGTATAAAGCAGGCGCATGGTTAATGTTTAAAATGACGCACTCCCGTGGTCACCATAGCCATGCCGTGCTGGTTGCAATAATCAATAGAATCCTGGTCGCGGATGGAGCCGCCAGGTTGCACTACCGCCATAATGCCCGCCTGATGGGCAATCTCCACACAGTCGGCAAAGGGGAAGAACGCATCGGAGGCCATCACCGAGCCAGTCAGGTCGAACCCAAAGGCGTGAGCTTTCTCGATGGCCTGCTTCAGCGCATCCACGCGGGAGGTCTGCCCTACCCCACTGGCTACTAACTGACCGTCACGAGCCAGCACAATGGTGTTCGATTTAGTATGTTTGCAGACTTTCAGGGCAAACTCCAGAGCGCGTACTTCGCTATCGGTAGGAGCTTTGTCGGTAACGGTTTTGAACTGGGCGGCTCCTTCGGTCTGGTTGTCTTTGTCTTGCTCCAGCACGCCGTTCAGAATGGTTTTCACTAGTGTAGCAGGTAGTTCAACGGGTTTGCGTCGGAGTAGAATTCGGTTTTTCTTCGATTGCAGCACCGCCAGGGCATTGGCATCGTAATCAGGCGCAATCAGAATTTCCATAAACAGCTTGTTCAACTCCTGCGCCGTTGCCAAATCGACGGGGACATTGGTAATCAGTACGCCCCCAAAGGCCGAAACGGGGTCGCAGGCCAGGGCGTTGAGGTAGGCTTCGTGGGCCGTTGGGGCAGTGGCAATGCCACAGGCGTTGGTATGCTTGATAATGGCGAAGGTAGGCTGTTCAGGAGCAAACTCATCAATTAGCCCTATGCAAGCATCAACATCCACCAAGTTATTGAACGACAATTCTTTGCCATGCAGTTTATCAAACATCGCATCTAAATCGCCGTAGAAAACAGCCTGCTGGTGCGGGTTCTCGCCATAGCGTAGCGATACCCCCCGGTCCCCTAAAGGGGGGGAGACATTCGCACCAACTGCTCCCGCTATAGGGGATCGGGGGGCAAAATACTGCTGAATCGCCGTGTCATAGTGCGACGTGACGGCGAAGGCTTCACCCGCGTACCGCCGACGGTCGGCGAGGGTAGGTTGGCCATTTGTTTCGCGGAGGAGGTCAACCACACCAGCGTATTGGCTGCGGGAAGCAACAATCAGCACATCGGTATAATTTTTAGCCCCCGCCCGGATCAGCGAAATCCCGCCAATGTCAATTTTTTCGATAATATCCTCGTCAGCCGCACCCGAGGCTACTGTCTCTTCAAAGGGGTATAAATCCACCACCACCAAGTCGATGGGGGGAATTTGGTGGCGGGAAGCCTGGGCAAGGTCTTCGGGCTGGTCCCGCCGGTAGAGGATACCACCCATCACGGCGGGGTGCAGGGTTTTTACCCGTCCACCAAAAATAGACGGGTAACCCGTCAGGGTCTCGACCGCCGTAACGGGCAGGCCCAACCCATCGATAAATGCCTGAGTGCCACCCGTAGAATAGAGTTGCACACCCTGCTCGTGCAGCAGCCGCACCAACGGTTCCAGACCGTCTTTATAATAGACCGAGATTAACGCGGACGAAATTTTCATTGATAACTGTATAGTGACCGACAAAGATACGTCTGAATGGTCTGAACTGTGATATTACCTTGATTGACTGACTTTACTGTGATGATGAGTCCATCAACGTAATCAGTCAATCAAGGTAATCACAGTTCAGATTATCTTTGTGCCAATGAGTACATTCAGGAAATTAGCCAGCGATACCGCGCTCTATGGCATTAGCACTATTCTGGGCCGAATGCTGAATTTTGTGCTGGTTCCGATCCAAACTTACGTTTTCGAGAATCCGAGCGAGTTATCGTCTAATGTGGAGTTATACAGCTATGTGGCCGTGTTGCTGGCCATTTATACGCTGGGGCTGGAGACTGCTTTTTTCCGGTTTGCCGCCCGCAACAAAGCTGAAACGGGGCGTGTTCTGAACGAAACCCTCAGCATCGTGCTCGTGGTGAGTGGCCTGTTTACGGGGCTGATTATTGCGCTTGCTCCCCAAATAACGGTCTGGTTAAACTACCCCGGTCAGCAGCAGTTTGTTGTCTGGATGGCCCTCATTGTGGCCATCGATGCTATTGTGGCCATTCCGTTTGCCCGGCTGCGGGTAGAGGGCAACGCTAGAGCGTTTGTGAAAGCCAAGGTGATTAACATTGTGCTGGTGGTGTTTCTGAACGTGTTTTTCCTGATTATCTGCCGCGACATTTACGCGGGCAAGTACCTGGCGGCCCTACGCCCGGTCATCGGCCTGATATACTCCCCTACCATTGGTCCCGGCTATATTTTCCTGGCTAATCTGCTGGGTAATGCGTGTTATTTTCTGCTCATCCGCCGAGCCTTTTCGGGGTTCCGGTTTCGGTTTCGGTTGCCGGAGGTGCGGGCGGTGCTGGCCTATGCCTTCCCCATTATGCTCACCAGCCTGGCGGGCCTGGTCAACGCCACCACCGACCGTATTTTTCTGCGCCACTGGTTGCCCAACGGGTTTTATGCGGGCCTTACCCGCGAAGACGTGCTGGGTGTATATGGCAACTGCTTCAAGCTATCGGTGTTTATGGCCCTGGCCGTGCAGTCGTTTAAGTTTGCCGCCGACCCGTTTTTTTTCTCGCAAAGCACCGACAAAAATGCCCCCGGTGGCGGGCCGCCCGTGTTGCTGGCACAGGTAACCAAGTGGTTCATTATTGTGTGCGTGCTGATTTGGCTGGGCGTAAGCCTGAACATGGACGTGATTGGCCTGCTCATCAGCAAACGCTACCGGGTGGGGCTGGATATTGTGCCGCTGTTGCTGCTGGCCAACCTGCTGCTGGGTGTCTATTACAACATCTCGTTCTGGTTTAAACTCAGCGACCGAACGGCCTATGGCACCTACATTACCCTCATCGGGGCCGCTACCACCATCGGACTGAATTACTGGCTCATTCCGGTACTAGGCTACATGGGTTGCGCCATCGCGTTTTTGGTATCGAGCCTGGTGATGCTGCTATTGTGCTACGGGCTGGGCGAGCGGCATTACCCCGTGCCGTATGCGGTAGGGTCAGCGGTGTGGTACATTGGCAGTGCCGGGGTCTTGATTTACGCCAACAGTCTGATTTCTATTCTCGACTGGCGCGTAGCGGTACCGTATCACCTCGCCCTCTTCGGGCTGTATCTGGGGCTGATTGTCGCGACGGAGTGGCCTACATTCAGGCCAGTTTGGGGGCGGTTGCGGGGAATAGCCCGCCGATGAAGCAGAGGAGTCTGGCGCGGATTTACGCTAATTTTTCAAGAATCCGTTTTTCCTTCCTGCTACTCCTTCCGCAACAACTTATTGGCATAAACAAACTCGTTCAGCTCTTTTACGTCCGAGTGGGTTAGGCTGTCGCTGTTGCCTTCCCAGAGTTTTTTGCCCTGCGAGAGAAACATGATCTTCTCGCCAATCTCCATCATCGAGTTCATGTCGTGGGTAATTACTACGGTCGTGATCTTGAATTCGTCGGTGATTTCTCTAATCAACTGGTCGATCTTGATGGAAGTCAGCGGGTCGAGGCCGGAGTTGGGTTCATCGCAGAAGAGGTATTTGGGGTTCATGACAATGGCTCGCGCAATGCCCACCCGCTTTTTCATCCCCCCCGAAATCTCCGACGGCATCAGGTCAGCGGCTTCTTCCAGCCCAACGCGTTGCAGGCACACCTGCACCCGATCGTCTTTTTCGCTGCTGCTCATGCCGGTCAGCATATCGAGCGGAAACCGAACGTTGTCGCGCACGCTCTTCGAGTCGAACAGGGCTGAGCCTTGAAACAGTACGCCCATCTCGCGCCTTATGTTTTTTATATCCTCGTCATTGCCGGTCAGAAAATTTCGCCCATCATAGAGTACTTCGCCCGCGTCGGGTTTTACCAGCCCAATCATGCACTTCAGCAGCACACTCTTGCCCGTGCCACTCGTGCCAATAATGAGACTCGTATCGCCGGGCTTAAACTCCCCGCTAATTCCCTGCAACACCATACGGTCGCCGAAGGTCTTGCTGATGTTTTTAATATCAATCATTCCGTTAATAACAACTGCGTCAGGATAAAATCGGCGGCAACAACGGCGATACAACTGTTGGTAACGGCGGAGGTAGATGCGCTGCCGACCTCTAACGCTCCACCGGTTACATTAAACCCCTGAAACGCCGATATGGTGGAAATGAGAAAGGCAAACACCACCGTTTTAATTAGCGAAAACGTTACGCCAAACGGCTTGTATTCGAGCCGCAGGCCAGCCGCATAGTCATTGGGGGAGATGACACCCGCTAGTGTACCCGCTAAATAACCACCCAAAATAGAGAGAAAAGCGGCCATAATGACCAGCAGCGGAAACATCAGCAACGAAGCAATTACTTTAGGCAGCACTAGGTATGAGCTTGAATTGATCCCCATCACCTCCAGCGCGTCGATCTGCTCGGTAATGCGCATGGTGCCAAGCTGGCTGGCAATGTTAGACCCTACTTTACCCGCCAGCACAATGGCCGTAATGGTTGGGGCCAATTCCAGAATGGTGCTGTCGCGCACAATGAGGGCAATGATGCTTTGAGGTACAAAAGGGTTATCGAGGTTATAAGCCGTTTGTACGCAGGTAACCGCCCCAATAAACGACGATACCAAGGCCACAATAAAAATGGAGCCGACCCCAATGGCCATGCACTCGTCAACAACCAGCCCCAGATATACCCGAAATTTCTCCCGATTACGAAACAAAGACCCTAAAAAAATAAAGTATCGACCTAGTCGTGACATAGCTATGAATGGAAGGAACCTACCTAGCGGGAAACCTACACCGTCAACGAATGGTTTCCAATCAGCGTGTAAAGCTCGTCGCAGGCAGCAGCATTCTTGCTGTCTGGAACCACTTATAACTCCTTATTCAGTATGCTCCTTGTAGTTACCGGCGGCACCAAAGGCATTGGCCGCGCCATTGTGGATACATTTGTCAACCAGGGGTTCGAGGCTGTGGTCTGCGCCCGCTCAGTCGAAGGGGTAGTGGGGCCGGGACTGTTACCATTTGCTGCCGATTTGAGTACGCGGGCGGGGGTAGCCAGTCTGGTGGCGTTTGTGCAATCGCTAAACCGGCCCGTATCAGTGCTGGTCAACAACACAGGCGTATTTTTGCCGGGCCAGCTCCATACCGAGGCCGAGGGCACCTTTGAGCAACTCATGAACACCAACGTAGCCAGCGCGTATCACCTCACGCGGGGCCTGGTTGGCGACATGATTACCCAGCGTACCGGGCATATTTTCATGATGTGCAGCACAGCCAGCATCACGCCCTACACCAACGGCGGATCGTACTGCATCTCCAAGTTTGCCCTGCTGGGCATGAGCCGGGTACTGCGCGAGGAGTTGAAACCGCATGGGGTAAAAGTAACGGCGGTACTGCCTGGAGCCACCCTCACCGCCAGTTGGGAAGGCACCGACCTGCCCGAAAACCGGTTTATGAAACCGCAGGATGTGGCCGATAGTGTATGGGGAGCCTACTCGCTCTCGAAGTCTGCCGTTGTCGAAGAAATATTGATCCGGCCACAGTTGGGGGATATTTGATTATCTTGCACCCCACTTCATCGCCCCCGAAATCAGTACACTAAATAACCTAAAACTCAAAACCGACACTATGGCTTCTGTGCAGTATCTGGGCATCGACGTTGGCGGCACCAACGTAAAAATGGGCATCGTCGATGCCGAAACGGGTCAAATCTCTAATTTCTATAGCCACGATACAGCCAGTTGGCGCGAGTCGGGGCATTTTACCGAGCGGTTTGCCGATGCTATTGCCCTGCAACTCTACGACCACAAAGAGGTAAAAAAAGTAGGCATTGGCCTGCCCGGCATGATTAATCGCGAACGCACCACCCCGCTCGAAATTACGGCCATTCCTGAACTCGACGGGGTGCCACTGGTGGCTATTCTGCGCAAACGCCTGCCCGACGTTGATTTTTACCTGGAAAATGATGCCAACGCTGCCGCACTGGGTGAGTTTTACTTTGCCGACGAGAAAATTGAGGAGAATTACATCTTTATCACCCTGGGTACAGGA
>JBBQUC010000198.1:0-7250 GCA_038212815.1 Cytophagales bacterium | reverse complement strand
CCCCGAACAACATTCTGATGATTGGGGCCACCGGTGTGGGGAAAACCGAAATTGCCCGCCGACTGGCGAAAATGGCCGATGCCCCCTTTGTAAAAGTCGAAGCCTCGAAGTTTACCGAAGTGGGCTACGTGGGCCGCGATGTGGAGAGCATGGTGCGCGATTTGGTGGAGCAGTCGGTGAATATGGTGAAAGCCGCCAAGAAAGAAGCCGTACAGGCCCGCGCCCAGCAACTTGTGGAAGACATGATTCTGGATATTCTGATCCCCCCCGTTAAACAGCCCGTTGGTTTCAATCAGGACGAAGCCCACCAAAATGGTCAGGTCTCCGACACTACCGAACCAATCACCGACACCGAACTGAACGAGCGTACCCGTGAGCGGTTCCGGGCTAAAATCAGGGCAGGCGAGATGGACGACCGCAAAATCGACATCGACGTGCAGCAGAGCCAGACACCCAACATTGGGGTTATGGGCGGCAGTATGGACGAGTTGTCGATGATGAATATTCAGGAGATGATTGGCGGCATGATGCCCAAACGGGGCCGCAAACGCAAGGTGACCATTGCCGAAGCCCGCAAGTTTCTGCTCGAAGAAGAAGCCGCCAAACTCATCGACATGGACGAGGTGAAGGAAGAGGCCATCCGCAAAGCCGAAGATGCCGGGATTATTTTCATTGACGAGATTGACAAAGTGGCCGGTAGCCGGTCGGGCGGCAGCGGTGGCCCCGATGTGAGCCGCGAGGGTGTGCAGCGCGATCTGCTGCCCATTGTCGAAGGCTCATCGGTCAACACCAAGTACGGGGTTATCCAGACCGACCATATTCTGTTCATTGCCGCCGGTGCCTTTCACGTGTCTAAACCCAGCGATCTGATCCCGGAGCTACAGGGCCGTTTCCCCATTCGGGTGGAGTTGCAAAGCCTGCTCGAAGATGATTTTTACCATATCCTGAAAGAACCCAAAAATGCCCTTACCAAGCAGTATGTGGCCCTGTTAGCCGCTGAGGGGGTCGGGCTGACGTTTACCGATGAAGCCCTGCGCGAACTGGCGAAAGTGGCGTTTCAGGTTAATGCCGATATGGAGAACATTGGGGCCAGGCGGTTGCAGACCGTGCTGAGCCACCTCATGAACGAGTTTATGTTCGATATTCCCGATGTCATTGAAGCTGGTTCGGCGGTCGAGGTGACGAAAGAATTGGTGCAGCAAAAGCTGAACGGCCTGGTGCAGAACCGCGATTTAAGCCAGTTTATTCTGTGACAGCGGTGGGTTAAATTATTTCTGTACATTTACCGTTATAACCCCAAACAACAGCATCATGGAAGCGCCTATTAGTGAACGGATTCGGGCCATATTATCGGATCGGAAACAGGCCCGCGAACTGGTTAAGCAGACATTGGCTTCGCAACGGGGCGATGGAACTGGATTGGTAACGATTGGTAACGAAACCTTTCGTTTAGTTAGGGTGATGCGGGAAGAAGCCGAGTCAAAATCGGGCCATAGATGAATCTGGCTTTAGGTGCCTTACTTCTGTTTCTGTTACTTTTTCCCGGAATTCTTTTCCAGATTGGGTATTTCAACGGCCCCTATTCGCGTAAAAACATTCAGTCTTCATTAATCGATGAACTCCTGCAATCGTTAGGGTATGCCCTGTTTTTACAGGGTATCGGTTATCTGATTGCTACGCATTGGTCAGGTTATACCATCCGGCTGGAGCAAATTTATCAACTCGTTATCGGAGCCAGCCAACCACTGTATCACCCTGACTTTCAGCTTATCGAGCGGAGTATTGGGCCTTTTTTAGCCTATAATCTGGGGCTTTTCAGTGCTTCACTAGTACTCGGATACAGTGTTCGTCGCGTTGTTGAGCTACTTGAGTGGGATATTCGGTTTCATGGGCTGCGGTTCAACAACGACTGGTACTATTTATTGTCAGGCCACAATAAGCCCGGCCTTGTTGGTAAGATCGAGTACATTATGGTCGATACGCTTGTTGAGACGAAGGAAGGCAGCTATATCTATTGTGGGGTGCTTAAAGAGTTTTTTCTTTCTAAAGACGGCCTTGACCGTATCTGTCTGACCGAAGTGTCCCGCCGAAAATTAATCAATGACCAGCCTCAAACCGACAAGCCCAGCAGCCGTGACGCAGACGAACGCTATTACCAGATGCCCGGCGATATGTTTGTGATTCCTTACAGTCAGATGAAAAATATCAATCTTTCTTATTATCGGCTTATCCTGGAGCCACCCTCGGTAACCCCTCCCTTACTAACCGAACTACCTGCCCAATAGCCCGGTCGGTATCGGTGCGTTTGGTGTCGGGCGGCTCAAAGCGGCTAAAGGGGCGCAGTTCCAGCACAAATGTCCGCTCGGTCTGCCCCTCGCCAATGGGCGTATAGGCCTGATAGCCCAGCAGGTGCATAGGCAGCAACCCATGCCTGTCTTTAAACATAGCCAGCACCTCCGTGAGCCACATTTCTACCTGCTCAATAGCCATACCGGGGGCTGGTACAAACCGCACAAACGCCAGATTGCGGTCGGCCAGGGTTTGCTCATGCGGCTCATAATGCCCCTCACAACTCGAAAACGTTTGCACGATCCCAGTCTGATTCAAGGCTTCGACCAGGGGTAAAATGCGGGGTTCGATGGCTTCTATTTCCTTCATGCGCTAGATGCTGGTAAATTTACCACCGATACGACTACCTTTAGCCTGCTTACGGGCTAAATGATTCTAAACCGCCCCACCTGTGAAACGTTTCCGGTTAATCCTACATCCATAGCCCCAACTCCCGACATGACTCCTTACCGCCTGCTCGTTGTTGGTTGCCTGCTTTCGCTACAAAGTCTGGCCCAGGTCACTCCCCGCAACCTGCTCGGCACCCGCTACCCGCTTCCTGTGCTGCAAGCCGCGCTGATAGCCCGACCGCAGTGGCACCCCTACCCCAACACGCCCGAAGCCTGGCAACCTGCCCTGCCCGACAGTCTCCGTAACCAGCTTATCCGGGCGGGCGAAGCCGTAGTAGACAAGCCTGTTGAGCCGCTCCCCGCCACACTCATGCTCGACTATGTGCGGAATGGCAACCGCACCCGCTACGAAGCAGCCTCGTTTGCCCGGCGGAATGCCCTGCTGACGCTGGCTCTGGCCGAGTCGATAGAGGGCAGGGGGAGGTTTACCGATGCCCTGCTGAACGGGGTCTGGGCCATTTGCGAGGAGAGTTTCTGGGGGTTGCCCGCCCATCTCGGCGGCCAGAAAACCGGCAGTGGGCTGCCCAATGTGGAAGACCGAACCGTTGACCTCTTTGCCGCCGAAACTGCCGCCGTACTGGCCCTGACCGATTATCTGGTTGGCCCCCAACTGGCCAAAGTCTCACCCCTACTACGGCCCCGCATCTATTACGAAACCAATCAGCGGCTGTTTATCCCACTCACCACCCAGCCCGACCGCTATGGCTACCTGACACCCGGCACGAAAGTGAACAACTGGAACCCCTGGATTATGGCCAACTACCTCACCGCTACCCTGCTGCTCGAACCTAACGAAACCCGGCGCGGGCAGATGCTGCACCAGGCCATGACCGGGCTGGATTTGTACCTCAACGGCCTGGGGAACGACGGGGGCTGCGATGAAGGGCCAAGCTACTGGTTTGCTGCCGGAGCCTGCGTGTTCGATGCCCTCGACCTGCTCCACTCGGCAACCAATGGCCGGGTAAACCTCTACGGGGAGCCGCTTATCCATAACATGGCTTCGTATATCTATAAAATGCACATTGCCAACGACTACTTTGTTGACTTTGCCGATGCCGACCCCACCCTTAAACCCGATGGGCTGATGCTCTACCGATTTGGTCAACGCCTGCACGACGACACCCTAACTCAGTTTGGCCGCTGGGCCTATGGAAAATATGGCAATGCCCTATCCAACAATGGGTTTCACCGGCAGCGGCAGGTGCAGAACCTGCTGATTATACCCGGCCTGGCTGCGCAGCCGCCCCGGCCCACCGTTGCGGGCATACGCGATGCCTGGTTTGCTGATGTTCAGGTAATGACCGCCCGCAGCGATCAGGGCTTGTTTCTGGCTGCGCATGGGGGCCATAATGCCGAGAGCCACAACCACAACGACGTGGGCGATTTTATCCTGTACGCCCATGGGCAACCGGTTATTATCGATGCGGGGCGCGGCACCTATACGGCCAACACCTTCTCGGCCAAACGCTATACGCTCTGGTACACCCAGTCGCAGTTCCATAACCTACCCATCATCAACGGCCAGGGCCAACCCGACGGACGTGCCTACGAAGCCCGTGCCGTGGCCTATACCAAACCCGCCAACAACCAGCCAGCGGGGGCAACGTCGCTCTCGATGAACCTGGCGGCTGCCTATCCTCCCGAAGCGGGGATCACCCACTGGCACCGAACGGTTACGCTCGACCGGGCGAAGGAGGCCGTTGTAGTGACGGATGCCTACGCCCTCAGCAAACGGCCAACCTCGCTGCAACAGGTGTTCCTGACGGTCTGTCCGGTCGATGTGTCGATGCCGGGGCGGGTAGGGTTCCAGACCCAATCGGGGCCGGGTGTGCAATTAATCTATGACCCAAAAACCTGGATACTCGCCGTGGAGACCGTGCCACTGACCACCATCGACGATGAGGGGTTTAAAACCAAATGGCCGGGGCAGACCATCCGGCGGCTGTTGTTGACCAATACCAAACTGGCTGCCAGCGGAAAAAGCGTGTTTACGTTTATCCCAACCCGATAAGAATTAAAATTAACAAAAGTATAATGCAGGTGTACAGCCCTATTTTGTAGGTTTGATCCCGCAACGCCAACGCCAGCCGGTCGCTCAGTCCGGGATAGGCAGCGTGCAGCCTTACCAGATGCAACCCATTCAATTGGTCGTTTTTGACATGGCCGGTACCACCGTTACGGATCGGCACGAAGTAGAACATTGTTTTGCGCAGGCAGCCGCCCAAACGGGCCTGACTGTGAGCGACGAGCGGATTTTGGCCATGCAGGGTCTGGCTAAACGGTACGTGTTTGAAACCCTCTGGCAGGAGCAAATCGGCATGGATAGCCCCGACCTGAAACCGCACGTCAACAGGTCATACCAGCGGTTCACCGAAATCCTGGAAAACCACTACCTTACCCAGCCCGTTACCCCTACCGAAGGATGCCTGGATACCTTTGCGTTTCTGCGCGAACAGGGAATTCAGATTGCCCTCACCACGGGTTTTTACCGCAAAGTGACCGATATTATCCTGCACAAGCTTGGGTGGCTGGCCGGGCTGAATGAGCACTATGTAGGCAACGCCCAAACCATCATTCAGGCCTCTATTGCCAGCGATGAGGTAGACAAAGGCCGCCCTTACCCCTTCATGATCCAGAAAGCTATGCGACTGCTGAGCGTGGCCGATGCCAAACAGGTCCTCAACATTGGCGATACGCCCTCTGACCTCTTATCAGGCCGGGCAGCGGGCGTAGCTCTGAACCTCGGCGTAACCAATGGCACCCATACCGCCGACCAACTCGATATTTACCCCCACGACCGGCTGCTGGGTTCGCTGGCCGAGCTACGGGGGGTGTTACCGCAGCCTGTGGCTCATGTTTGACCTCATTATTATTGGGGCCGGTATGCTCGGCGCGGCCCATGCCTATCAGGCTGCTCTGGCAGGTAAGCGGGTACTGCTGCTCGAAAAAGATGGGCGGCCCGTGGGGGCCACCGTCCGCAATTTTGGGCAGGTGGTGCCGTCGGGGCTAACCGGGCGGTGGTTCGACTATGGCCGACGGACGCTGGACCTGTACCGCGCCATTCAGCCCGAATTTGACCTGTCGGTGCGGGCCAACGGCTCCATTTACATTGCCTCCGACGAGGCTGAATGGACGCTGGTCAACGAGTTGTACGACCGCCGACAGGCCGACCAGTACCCCTGCGAACTACTGACTAAAGCGCAGACCCTGGCCCGCTACCCGCTGCTGCAACCCGCCTACGTGCGGGGTGGGCTGGCCTTCCCCGACGAGTTGAGCGTCGAGCCAGACAAGCTGATTCACCGGCTGATTACTTACCTCCAAACTAAATACGGCGTAACGTACCGGAATAACTCGGCGGTGGTCGATTGCGAGTCGAATGCCAACGGGGCTAGTATCACCCTGGCCAACCGCAAGCGGTTTCAGGCTGATAAGGTATTGATTTGCAGCGGCCACGAGTTTCGGCTACTATTTCCCGATGTGTTTGCCGATAGCAAGCTGGTAGTGAGTAAATTGCAAATGATGCAAACCATCCCTATGCCAAGCGTATCGCTGCCGGGCAATATCCTGACGGGCCTCACCATCCGGCGATACGAAGCGTTTCAGGAATGCCCCGCCTACCCCACTATCCAGACTCCCGATCACCTGCTGGAGCTGAAAAAATGGGGCATCCACATCTTGTTCAAGCAGGCTGCCGACGGATCCATCATCATCGGCGACTCGCACGAATACGCCCCGCCCGCCCAGTGCGACAGCCTGGGGTTTGCCACCACCGATGCTATCAATGCCCTGATTCTGGCCGAAGCCCGGCGCATTGTTCAGTTTCCCGTCCACCAGATTCAGCGTACCTGGGCGGGGTTCTACGCCCAAACCCCCGCCGAGATTTTCGAGCACGACATTGACCCCCACATCCGCATCGTGACCGGTATTGGCGGCAAAGGCATGACCTCCTGCATGGGGTATGCCGAAGCGAATATTGGCCGACTGATCGCCTAAAATCAAGCAGGCACTCATCCCCCTAAATTTTTGTTCGACGGCTGTAGATTCAACCGAAAGTAGTGTGGAAATAGGCATCGATAGTTTTGCAGCGGCTACGCTGAACCCCCTGACGGGTATGGCAACGCCCAACGCGACAGCCCTGGCTGAATTGCTCGACCGGATTGAACAGGCCGACCGGGTCGGTCTCGACGTATTTGCCATTGGTGAACACCACCGCAAAGAGTTTCTTGACTCGGCCCCTACCCTCATTTTGGCCGCAGCCGCAGCCCGCACCAGCCGCATTCGGCTCGGCAGTGCCGTTACCGTGCTGAGTGCCGCCGACCCAGTGCGGGTATTCCAGAATTTCGCTACGCTGGACTTGCTCTCGCAGGGCCGGGCCGAAATAGTAGTAGGGCGAGGTTCCTTCACCGAAGCGTTCCCGCTGTTTGGCCTCAACCTGCAGGATTACGATGAACTGTTTACCGAGAAGTTAAACCTGCTCCTGGCTATCCGGGATAATGAGGTGGTCAACTGGTC
>JBBQUC010000197.1:0-7262 GCA_038212815.1 Cytophagales bacterium | reverse complement strand
TCCGGTATGAGTTTACGGTGCCACCAGAGGTATTTGTACCGCCCCCAAAAGTGCACTCGGGCGTGATTAGCCTCCGGCGCAATGCCGTTACCGACCTCGGCTGTGATGAGCGCAAGTTTAAGCAGGTAGTGAAACAGGGGTTCAATAACCGCCGGAAAACCCTCCGCAACGCGCTAAAACCCCTGAACCCTCCCCCAGCCGTGCTGGCTCACCCGTTTATGGACAAACGTGCCGAGCAACTCAGCGTGGCGCAGTTTGTTGAGCTAACCAATTTGATGAACACCGGTTCAACCGAGCCGGTTTAACCACGACGGTTAAACGCCTGCTACCTCAACCGTTGGGGCAATCTTTTTCACCAACCCCTGCAATACTTTGCCAGGGCCGCACTCCACAAACCGGGTGCTGCCATCGGTGGTCATGGCCTGCACCGATTGGGTCCAGCGCACCGGGGCGGTGAGTTGGGCAATGAGGTTGACTTTAATGGTAGCTCCATCGGTGGCGGGCTGGGCATTTACGTTCTGGTAAATTGGGCAGCGGGGGGCAACAAACGGCGTAGCGTCGATGGCGCGGGCTAGTTCGTCGCGGGCGGGTTGCATCAGGGGCGAGTGAAACGCACCACCCACCGGCAGGGGCAGGGCGCGTTTGGCTCCGGCTGCTTTGAGCCGTTCGCAGGCCACCCGAATCCCTTCATTACTCCCCGAAATAACCACCTGACCGGGGCAGTTGTAGTTGGCTGGCACCACCACCTCGCCCGTTTCGGCGGTTACTTTGGCACAAATTTGTTCAATTATGGCATCGTCCAACCCCAGAATAGCGGCCATTGTGGATGGGTTCAGTTCGCAGGCCCGCTGCATGGCGGCAGCCCGCTGCGCCACCAGTTGCAGTCCATCGGCAAACGACAACGCCCCCGCCACTACCAACGCCGAAAACTCCCCCAACGAATGCCCCGCTACCATATCGGCCTTGAACTGATCGGGTGCTAAATCGGCCACGGTGGTAGCCAGAGCCACCGAGTGCAGAAATATGGCGGGTTGGGTCACATTGGTTTGCTTCAACGCTTCGTCGGAGCCAGTAAACATCACGGTAGTAAGCGAGAAGCCCAGCAGTTGATCGGCCTGCTCGAAATAAGCGCGGGCCGTGGCTGAGGAGTCATATACCGATTGGCCCATCCCCGTAAACTGGGACCCCTGGCCTGGAAAAACGTAAGCAGTCATAAGAAGTATAAAGAGTACCGCAAGGTCCGATGCTGTAATGGATATTACCGCAACAGATCTTGATTGAGCGAAACAGAGATCGGTTATTGAGTGAGCAAAGTAAGGGGTTTTCTGGATAGGACTAAACTTGTTTAACTTTTTTTGTGAATCATCAAACAAAAAATTCTGACACGCTGTTAGCTAGTCGAGTAGTAAACAACAAAGACAAGTTGGTCTAAATAAGCCCCGGTCTGCCGAAAAAACCCTACCGTACCTTGCTTGCATCGGGTTTCAGCGTTACTTTTGGCGAGGTCGGTTGGGCAATCACTGCATTTTTTAGGTGCGCCGGGGCTTAACCAACTTATAATCAGTTTAGTACTACTTACTTTTTTGCTTTAACATACTATGTCCTGGGTAACACAAACGCTTTCCAGTTCGCTCGGCCGTAAGGTCATTATGTCGCTGACGGGGCTGTTTTTATGTTCGTTTCTGATTGTTCACTGCGTGGGTAATCTGCAACTGTTTAAAGGCGATGAGGGGCGGGCGTTCAATGAGTATAGCTACTTTATGACGCACAATCCGGTCATTATGACCATCTCGTACCTGCTCTACACGTCTATTATCGTCCATGCGCTCATGGCCCTCATTCTCACCCGCCACAACCAGGCTTCGCGCCCGGTCAAATACGCGTACTCCAAGCCCGAAGCCAATAGCCCGTGGTCGTCGCGGAATATGGGCATTCTAGGTACGGTGCTGCTGATTTTCATCGTCATTCACATGCGCACGTTCTGGTACACCATGCACTTTGGCCCCATTCCGGTGGCCGAATACGACGGCAAGGAGTACAAGGACCTGTACAAAGCGGTGGTTGAAGCGTTCTCGCACTGGTGGTATGTTCTCTTTTATATAGCGTCGATGGCGGCTCTCGGCTATCACCTCGTGCATGGTTTTCAGAGTGGTTTTCAGACGATGGGCCTGCGCCATAAAAAATACAGTCCCCTCATCGAAGCCGTAGGTACCTATGGTTTCGGTGTGCTGATACCCGCCCTGTTTGCCGCTATGCCGATTTACATGTTCTTAAAAATTAACGGGATACTTTAAATTAGTGAATTAGTGATTAAGCGAATGAGTGAATGTTTGGTTTTGCCCTTATTGATACTAGCACTCTACCAAACATTCACTCATTCGCTCATTCGCTCAATCGCAATTGACTTATGAAACTTGACTCAAAAATTCCCGAAGGACCGTTGCCCGAAAAGTGGGGGCGGCATAAGTTTGGCCTCAAGTTAGTGAACCCGGCTAACAAGCGTAAGTACGACATTATTGTGGTGGGTACGGGGTTGGCGGGTGCATCGGCGGCAGCGTCGCTGGCCGAACTGGGGTATAATGTTAAGGCGTTTACGTTCCACGATAGTGCCCGGCGGGCGCACTCTATTGCTGCGCAGGGCGGAATTAATGCGGCAAAGAATTATCAAAACGACGGCGACAGTGTGTTCCGGTTGTTTTATGATACCATTAAGGGGGGCGACTATCGCGCCCGCGAAGGCAACGTTCACCGCCTGGCCGAAGTGAGTGTCAGTATTATTGATCAGTGCGTGGCGCAGGGCGTGCCGTTTGCCCGCGAGTATGGCGGTTTGCTCTCGAACCGTTCCTTTGGCGGGGCGCAGGTATCGCGTACGTTTTATGCGCGGGGCCAAACCGGGCAGCAGTTGCTGCTGGGGGCTTACTCGGCCCTGAGTCGGCAGGTGGCCAATGGTAAGGTAAAACTCTTTACCCGCTCTGAAATGCTCGATGTGGTTGTCGATGGCGGCAAAACGCGGGGCATTGTTACCCGCGACCTGCTGACGGGGAAGATTGAAAGCCACGCGGGCCATGCGGTGTTGCTCTGTACCGGTGGCTACGGCAACGTGTTTTACCTCTCCACCAATGCCATGAACTCCAATGTAACGGCGGCTTGGCGGGCGCACAAGCATGGTGCCCTGTTTGCCAACCCCTGTTACACCCAAATTCACCCTACCTGCATTCCGGTCAAGGGCGATTATCAATCGAAGCTCACGCTGATGTCGGAGTCGCTCCGAAATGATGGGCGCGTGTGGGTGCCGAAAACGCAGGAACTGGCTGAAAAAATCAGGAAAGGGCAACTGAAGGCTACCGACCTAAAAGAAGACGAGCGCGATTACTTCCTCGAGCGTCGCTACCCGTCGTTTGGTAACCTGGTGCCTCGCGATGTGGCCTCCCGTAATGCTAAATCTGTCTGCGACGAGGGCCGTGGGGTGAGCAAAACCGGTCTGGCGGTCTATCTCGATTTTGCCGATGCCGTCAAGCGCGATGGGAAGGCCACCATCGAGGCCAAATACGGTAACCTCTTTGAGATGTACGAGAAAATTGTGGACGATAACCCGTATGAGATGCCCATGATGATTTACCCGGCGGTGCACTATACAATGGGTGGTCTGTGGGTCGATTATAATCTGATGACTTCCATTCCGGGCCTGTATGCCCTGGGTGAAGCCAACTTCTCCGACCATGGGGCCAATCGGCTGGGTGCATCTGCCCTGATGCAGGGCCTCGCCGACGGGTATTTCGTGATTCCCTACACCATTGGCGATTACCTGGCTACTATCGGCGCCAATGATAAACTGGGTGCCGACTCGCCCGTTTTCCGCGAAGCAGAGCAGCGGGTGATGGCCATGACCAAGCGGCTGCTGAACATTAAAGGCACTAAACCCACCGACGATTATCACCGCGCCTTAGGCCACATCATGTGGGAGTACTGCGGCATGTCGCGCAATGCCGAGGGGTTGACGAAAGCCAAGAAGATGATTCAGGAACTGCGGGCTGATTTCTGGCAGAACGTACGGGTCATGGGTGAGAATGAAGAGGTAAACCAATCACTCGAACATGCGGGCCGGGTTGCCGATTTTCTGGAACTGGGCGAACTGATGGTCGATGACGCCCTGAACCGGGAGGAATCGTGCGGGGGTCACTTCCGCGAAGAACACCAAACCGAAGACGGCGAAGCCAAACGCGACGATGCTAACTTTGCCTACGTAGCCGCCTGGGAGTACAAAGGCGATAACCAGCCCGAAGGGCTGCACAAAGAAGAACTGGTGTTCGAGAATGTTAAACTGACGCAGCGGAGCTATAAATAAGTTTTTAGTTGATGAGGGTTAGCGTTAGGACGCAGGCTTTGTCCCAACGCTAACCCTGAAAACTCTTTTTCTAATGAAAATCAATCTCAAAGTCTGGAGACAAAAAAACAATAATTCGGCTGGCAAACTGGTTGACTATCAACTGGATGATGTATCACCGGATATGTCGTTTCTGGAGATGTTCGACGTGCTGAACGGCAAGTTGACCCGCAAAGGCGAAGAAATTGTGGCGTTTGACCACGACTGCCGCGAGGGAATTTGCGGCTCCTGCTCCATGTACATCAATGGCCGGGCGCACGGCCCGCAAACGGGGGCTACCACCTGCCAGTTGCACATGCGGTCGTTTGCCGACGGCGATACCATTGTGGTGGAACCCTGGCGGGCGCGGGCCTTTCCGGTTATTAAAGACCTGATGGTGGATCGCACTGCCTTCGACCGGGTAGTGCAGTCGGGGGGGTACATATCGGTCAATACCGGCTCTGCCCGCGATGCCAACGAAACGCCTATCTCGCGCGAAATTGCGGATGAAGCGATGGACGCTGCCCAGTGTATTGGTTGCGGAGCCTGCGTAGCGGCCTGCAAGAATGCCTCGGCCATGCTGTTTGTGTCGGCCAAGATGTCGCACCTGGCATTGCTGCCGCAGGGGCAGGCCGAGCGCACCATGCGTGCCGAGAAAATGGTGGCGCAGATGGATGAAGAAGGGTTTGGTGCCTGCTCATTTACGGGCGCCTGCGCCGTTGAATGTCCCAAGTCTATTCCGCTCGATCATATTGCCCGGATGAACCGCGAGTATCTGAGCGCGAAGGCAACCTCGAATAACGTGTAAGTAAACTTGTAGCTCGTTCTATAGAAAAGCCGCACCAGTAGTGTCTGAGTGCGGCTTTTTTAATTCAGGTTATTGATTATAGTCCAGTCGATTTTTCCATTTGCTCGGTGTAGCGTGTCCCAACCACGTCAATCTTCGCCGTGGCTTCTTCAATCTCCCGCAGTTCGTCTGTCGTTAATTCGATGGCAGCGGCTCCGTTGTTTTCAGTTAGCCGATGGAGCTTAGTTGTGCCGGGGATCGGCACCATCCACGGTTTTTGGGCCAACACCCAGGCGAGGGCGATTTGAGCAGTTGTGGCGTTCCGTTTAGTGGCAAAGCTGTTCAGCAAATCAATTAATGCCTGATTCGCCTTTCGGGCTTCTTCAGTGTACCTCGGCAATGTATTCCTGATATCACCGGCGGCAAAAGTAGCTTTTTCGTCAATTTTACCCGTCAGAAACCCTTTGCCAAGTGGGCTATACGCCACTAAACCAATGCCAAGTTCTTCGATGGTCGGAATAATTTCGGCTTCGTGCTGACGAGTCCAGAGCGAGTATTCGCTTTGCAACGCCGTGACCGATTGCACTGAGTGCGCCCGGCGGATGGTTTGTGCCCCCGCTTCTGAGAGACCGAAGTGTTTTACTTTGCCTTCCTGAATCATGTCGCGTACAGTTCCGGCTACGTCTTCGATGGGTATGTTCGGGTCAACGCGGTGTTGATATAACAGGTCGATTACGTCCACCCGCAAGCGTTTCAGTGAGGCTTCGGCCACTGCTCTGATGTTCTCCGGGCGACTATTCAGTCCCCCGGCTATTTTACCATCCTGAATGTTGAAGCCAAATTTGGTGGCAATGGTAATCGCGCCTTTGAAGGGTTCGAGGGCTTCACCCACTAATTCTTCGTTAGTAAATGGGCCATATACTTCGGCAGTATCGAAGAAGGTAACGCCCTGCTCAACGGCGGCCCGTATCACCTTAATCATGGCTGTGGTGTCATGAGCGGGGCCATAGCCAAAACTCATGCCCATACAGCCCAGCCCAATGGCCGAGACCTCGAGTTGGTTTCCGAGTGTGCGTTTTTGCATCTTAAATTTTCTCTAACTGTTTCGTAAACGGTTGATTATAAAATCGTTTGCCTGTTGTCTTGTACAATGCGTTGGCAACGGCCCCGAACACGGGCGGGAATGGCGGCTCGCCTAAGCCCGTTGGGTCTATGTCGTTCTGCACAAAATGTACGTCAACATTTTTAGGGGCTTCGTTGTGCCGAATCATCCGGTATTGGTCGAAATTGCTTTGGCCCGGCTTACCATCTTTGTGGGTTAGGCCACCATACAACGCATTGCCGATGCCATCAACTACCGCTCCCTCCACCATGTTTCGGGCCGCGTCGGGGTTCACCACCACGCCACAATCCACCGCGCTGAACGTATTTTCGACATAGGGTTGCCCGTCGCGCAGGGTCATCTCCACCACATGAGCCGCGTAGGAATTGTGGCAAAAATAAGCCGCCACACCCCGGTTTTTCGCCTTGTTTTCGGGTTTGTCCCATCCCGATTTTTCGCGGAGTAGAGTCAGCACCCCGGCATATCGGTCGGCATCGTAGTCGTTGTTTTTGCCGACCGGATTTTCTTTGGCACGTTTCAGCAGGTCCAACCGAAGCTGAATCGGGTCTTTGCCCATCGCTTCGGCCAGTTCGTCCAGGAACGACTGTTCGGCGGCTGCGTTGAAGTTGGAACGCGGAGCACGGAAGGCCCCAATGGTGATGTTCGACGGGATTTCCCAGCCCTCGGCTAAGTAGTTGTCAACAGCCCCCGCCGGGAAACGGTTGGCATGAACCGGGTGTTCGGGAATGCCGCCCCCCTTCACATGGAAGCCAATCAGGTTCTTGTTGTCATCTAAAGCCGCCCGGTAGGTGGCGGTGTACATGGGGCGATAAATGCCATACGTCATGTCGTCCTCCCGCGAGTAAATGAGTTTAACCGGCGCGTTGGCTTTTTGCGAAATCACGCCCGCTTCGACCATATAGTGCGGATAGGCGCGTCGCCCAAAACCACCACCCATCCGGGTCATTTGAATGTCTATTTTGTCTTTTGGAAGGCCAAAACGGTTCGCC
>JBBQUC010000196.1:0-7327 GCA_038212815.1 Cytophagales bacterium | reverse complement strand
AGGGTATCAGACAGCCGAAAATCACTGGTAGCTCTACCTGCCTGCGCCCGAAGCCATTGGTGGTGTACTACCTCGCCTGTTGGCGATACCAGTGCCAGGTGCAGGCTCTCATCCACATCGGCAAAGCGATTGGCGGCAAGTAATTTTGTACGTGGGTCAAGCAGGTAAGCACTTAGCCAAAGCTGGTCGCCGGTGACGTAAACAGGTTTGGCTATATGCGCAAAAACAATGGGTGGCTGGTTCCGGTGTTGCTCCATCCAGCGGTTGGCCAGCGAGTCGAGCCGCTTATCGGGCGATACTACATTGTCGGGTTGACTCGTGGGCACCGATACGCCCGACCCATTCGGTCGCCAATCGGCGGGTAACATATTGGCCAGCCGGTCATCGCTTAAAGCACCCCGAAATTCAAGGCCGTTTGGTCGGGGAATCGAGCCATCAGTAGTGACCCCGGCATTCCCTCTGGGCAGCACAATGAGCGAATAGGCATAGGGAAGTTCACGGTAAAGTGGGCGGATAGCCAACTGTTTGGTGTAAAATACTTCGAGTGGATAAACGGAGGTGAATTCGCGCTCGAAAGGTAGTTCACCGGGTTTAAAGAGCGTATCCGTACGAATAGGCCGGGGGCGGGGCCGGTCAGCATAGTCGTGGTAACGCAAAATGGGCATTGCTCCGTCAGAAGGCACATAATAATCAGATTTGCAGACAATAAACCCTTCCTGTTCTTGTGTACCAGCAACCATACTGGCCAGCAAATGCCGGATTGATCCTCTATAAGCCCGTTGCCGGTTGCGTTGCCAACGTTCGGCCTGGTCGGCGTTGGTGGGGGTCATTTCCTCAAACTGACTGGTGCCTGCGTAGTAAGTAGCTCGTCTAAAGTAGTCGAAATGAAGAAGTTGGTAGCGAATCCGATAACCCAGGCCCTGATTTTCGATCAGTAGCGGTTCACTGGCCTGTGCCCGTAAATGCCCATCATCATCAGTAAAGGTTACAGCCTGCCCATTCGGAATCAAACATTTTTTGGCAAACGGACTAGTACCCAGCAGTTCTTCTTTAAACCGCCGAAACTGCCGGTTCCATTGTTTCGTATGCTTGGCTGTAACGACTACATTTTGGAGAGCATTGGCATCGGGCTTCAGGCTGAGATTGACTGTTCGTGTGTTGCCGTAGCCGAGCCTAAGCATCAGGCGACTAGGTAGATACCCTACAAATGAACCTACTAGCTCAACTGTGCCGATCCGAACCCCCGCCAGTGTATAAGTTCCGGTAGCATCGGCAGTGGTGCCACGAGTTGTATTATTGACGAAAACAGTGGCAAACGGCAGGGGCTGACCCGTAGCGGCATCGGTAACCCGGCCTGTCAGCGTGGTGGTAGTAGGTAACTGCGCACTAGCACCATTACCCATCAGTAGCCCGGCGACACAGAGTAAATAAAACTGAACGTAGCGCATAGCGTTGAATGACCAGTAAGAAAGCAGCCGGTTTATACCAGGTAAAGGCGTGCCCTCCTCATTTTCTACGCTTCTTTCCTGATTGCCAACACGGCCACAATGGCCAGACAACCGGCAAACCAGGCAAAAGGCAACCGTAAATCCAGTATCGACAAGGCACCAAACACCAGGGTGGTGGCAAAGCTGGCTATCCCCTGCATGGCCTGGTTTAGTCCAAAAATTTCGCCCCGGTCGTCGTCGGTCGTACACCGCGCCATAAGCCCCTCGATAAGGCCCTGAATAAGCGAGAACGTAAGGCAGTCGATGGTAACGATAATATAGAGCCACGAGACGGACTGACCCACCAAGCCATAGCCCGCCAGAGCCGGGACTCCCAGTAGGGCTAACCAGAAAATAGCTCGTTGCTGGTTAATGCGGTCGGCAATGTAGGTGTAGAACACAAAGTTGATCAGGATGCTCAGCCCGCCGAAATAGATGAAAAACAGCGAGATAGCTTTGGCATCCATTTGCAACTGACCGATGCTAATGTAGGCTACGAAATAAAAGTAATAGCCAGTGCTAAACGTAAGGGCCACCTCCATGAGTACTAGCCGAAGCAGACCGGGTGTTGTGGCCTCTTTACGAACCAACCGTTGCCAGATTGTTGTTACATTCAGGGAGTTGACTAATTCAGTTTTTAACTCGGCTCGTGTTATACTTTGGTCGCCTGTGTGGGTTTCGGTCAGTAAAAAGCTTAGTACCAAATTCAGCCCGGACAAACAGATAGCCATACCCACCACATAGCTGGCCTGTTGTGAGGCTGCTACATTAAAAGCGGTAAGCAGGAAGCCAGCAACCATTGGTCCCAGCACAAACCCCAACGAAATAATAGCACCTTCGATACCGAGGTTTTTGAATAATTGGTCTTTGGGTGAAATATCGGTAATAGCTGAGCGCACCGCTGAATACATGCCATTAGTCAGGCCATCACTAAACCGGTTGGCAAAATATAGGCCCGAACGGACGGGAAGAAGCAGACAATCAGCTAATAAGGTGCCAATAGAAGCCACAATCAGAATAGGCCGTCGGCCATACCGGTCGGAGAGCTTGCCCAATAAGGGGGCCGAGAATAGCTGAATACCCAGAAATAAGGCGGTACTAGCCGACAGCCATACCTGGGGATGGGTCAGCCCCCGCACAAATTGCGGTAGTACAGGCCCCAATGCTGAACCTACGATAACATCGACCAGAATGATGGTGTAAATTAAGTAAAGCCGCCGGTCGCGGGTGGTAGGCCGGTTGCGGGTGGCGGGTTGAACAGGGGCATCCAGTAAGTTGGCCATATCGCAAAGTTGGGCTTTTGAGCGTCTCTAACCTATCTTTATTGCTATAAAACTACTACGAATGTGACTATCATCAACCGTTTGAGTCAACTTATTGACGAAATTCAATCATTTTACGAAAATCCGTCACCCGTTACAACGACCGTTACGGCCAGGCAGATCCGGCAGAAGTTAGCTGATTACGATTTTAGCCGACCTTTACCGCCAGAGCAGGTATTTAGTGAGGTGAGTCAGATGATGCGGAACTGGAACGTCCAGATTTCACATCCACGGTATTTTGGTCTGTTCAATCCGGCTCCAACCTTAGCCGCCATTGTTGCCGATGCGCTCACGGCAGTGTATAATCCGCAGATGGCTGCCTGGTCGCACGCGCCGGGGGCCAATGAAATTGAGCGACATACGTTGCGGTTTATTGCCCAGAAACTCGGCTTTCAACTGGATCAGCTAGCCTGCCATTTTACTGCTGGCGGCTCTGAGGCTAACCATACTGCCGTTTTGGTTGCTCTGGCACATCGTTTTCCGCAAACGCTGACAGATGGGCTGGGCGCTGTAGCGAAACGCCCGGCTATTTACGTGTCTGAACTAGCTCATAATTCGTTCGATAAAGTGGCTAAGCACACAGGGCTTGGCCTAAATGCGCTGCGTGTAGTGCCTACCGACAACAACCTGCGCCTGGATATAGCTAGGCTGACCCAACTAATCACCGATGACCAGGCTGCTGGCTGGGAACCGTTTATGGTGGTGGGCACGGCAGGCATTACCGCTACTGGAACTATTGACCCACTGCCCCAACTCGCCAATTTTTGCCGCGATCATCAACTCTGGTTTCATGTCGATGCAGCCTGGGCGGGGGCGGGAGTTTTCTCCGAAACACTGAAACCGTACCTGCACGGAATCGACCGGGCCGACTCGGTGACAGTAGATGCCCATAAGTGGTTTAACCTGACAATGGGGGCAGGCATGTTTTTTACCCGACATCCACCCGCCGTTACCGATGCCTTCAACGTTCGTGCCGACTACATGCCCCCCTCCGAGGCTGATGTGACTGTGCCGTACCTGAGCACCCTGCAATGGTCGCGGAGGTTCATTGGCTTGAAACTGTTTATGACAATAGCCGAGTTGGGAGAAGAAGGGGTAGCAGCCATGATCGACCACCAGACGGCTATTGCCCAGTATTTTCGGAAGGAACTGTTGCGGGCGGGCTGGCTGGTAGTAAATGATACGCCCTTGCCCGTAGTGAACTTTACGCACCCGCGCATTCGGGCGGGCGAGGTAACGGTGGACGCTATCCTGGAGAAACTCTACGAAACCCGCGAGGTCTGGATTTCGGGGGTAACATTGCGGAGCGAGAAGGTGCTACGAATGTGTGTCACTAACTACAAATCGCAACGCGACGATGTTGATTATTTGGTAGCGGCACTGGCGAGGGTCTGAAAACATACTGTTTAAGTAATTCATATTCTCTCCACCAACTTGCGCGCTGTACCCTCGACCTGCAAAATGAAATCGGGGCCAAATGCTGATGCAGGCGTGTGAAAACCAGGAGTTAACTCATTGTTCAGAACGCGCTCGGTAGCTAGCAGGGCAGTGATTGCCGTGAGTTGGTAACCTTCGGGTGTTTTGAGGGTGGCCTGCACCATTTTACCGGTATTATTGGTCACCTGCCCCCAAAGGTAGTTTTGGCCTGTTTGCCGATCCCGCGTGGATGGGCCGGTGACACGTCTGTCAATTTGCCGGGCTAACCATTTTTTTACCCAAGGGATATGTAGCCAGCCGCCAATGTAGCGGGTTAGTTTCATAAACCGAACAACCCCGGCTGATTGCGCCATAAACACTCGGATAGTTGGAATTCCGGTGCTATAAAAGGCCGTCGATACATCACCCCACGGAATGGTAACCGCTAGTTCGGGCTGGTCTATGAAGGTAATTTGCCTGACTTCAGAGGCCGCTGCTACAGGGGTTAGTTTACCTCCCTCGCGAATCATGCCTCCTTTATGCACATTCTCCAGCGCGGTCAGGGCCGTTCCGCGTGAGAGACTTGAGCCTTCTGATTTAAATGCTAGCTGCAAATCAACAGCATCGGGTAGTTGTTGTTTTAAAAATAGAGCCAGGCAATCAGTTGGCACCACATCGAACCCGACACCGGGTAGTAATATAACCCCCGCCTGCCTGGCCGATTCGTGTAAACCGGCCAGAGCCTCAAATACATCGATCTCGCCCGTAATGTCGAGGTAATGGGTTTTGGCCCGCAGGCAGGCAGCTACCATAGCGGGCGTTGTTTTAATAAATGGTCCACCACAGTGCAGCACCGCTTTTACCGCCGACAATGCCTGATTAAGTGCCATTGTATCAGCTACATCGAAGACCGTGAACGACAACCCATATTGGGCCGCAAGTGCTTGCGTTTTAGCCGAATCGCGTCCACCCACTACCGGTTTATACCCTCGCTGAACAGCCAGTTCAACAATTAATCGGCCTGTATAGCCATAGGCACCGTAAATCAGAAAATTTTCGCGCATGAGGCTGGGTTAAGCTACTTTGTGCATCCAGCCAAAGGTATCCTCTGCCTTGCCGGTCCGAATGTCGTCTAAGGCCTTACGAAGTTGCATGGCTACTGAGTCGTCAGCAGCTATTTCGGGTAGCATATAATCGTGACCTTCGTAGCCAATGAGCGAGTAGGGCGATACAACCACGGCCGTACCAACGCCAAAAGCTTCAGTTAGCTGACCACTTTCAATGCCTGAAATAACCTCGTTGATGGAGATTGGACGTTCCTCAACGGGGAAATCCCAACTACGGGCTAGCCGCAAAAGAGTATCGCGGGTAACCCCGTTCAGAATCGAGTCGGAGAGGGAAGGTGTAATGAGTTTACCATTTAGAACAAACATAATATTCATTGTTCCAGACTCTTCAATGTATTTGTGTTCGGTCGCATCTGTCCACATCAGTTGGTCGTAACCTTCTTGCTGAGCCAGCATAGTCGGATACATCGACCCGCCGTAATTACCCGCACATTTGGCATAACCCGTGCCGCCTGGTGCTGAGCGGATATACTCGGTTTCGACTTTTAACTTTGGGGGCTTGGTGTAATACACCCCCACTGGACAAGTGAAAATGCAGAATCGGTAGGTTTTAGAGGGAGCCACTCCTAAAAATACATCAGTAGCAAACATATAAGGCCGGATATACAGCGATGAGCCGGGGGTGGTCGGCACCCAATCGGAATCGACACGTAATAGTGCATCAAGCCCGCCCATAAAGATATCTTCGGGCAGCGTGGCCATGCACATCCGTTTGGCCGATTCGTTCATGCGTTCCCAGTTTTTCAGGGGACGCAGCATCATTACCTCACCCTTTTCATTCTTGAATGCCTTCATGCCCTCAAAAATAGACTGACCGTAATGCAGCGAGGAAAGGGCAGGGTTGAATGAGAAATCAGAAAAGGGGACAACTTGCAGGTTCTGCCACTCTCCATCCACAAAATCGGCCACAAACATGTGGTCAGAAAAGTGCTTGCCAAAAGGCAAGTTGTTGAAGTCAACTTCCTGAATACGGCTGGTTTGTGACTTCTTCAGGGCAATGTGGAGCAAATCGGTAGTCATGGTTTGAGAAATTAATTGTTATAGCAACAAATATGAGAATAATTCTGGAAACAACGTAATTATTCGTTAATCCGGGGCTTCCAGGCTATCTCTTCTGCCTGCAATTCGTGAGCCATTTTACGACTCAGCACAAATAAATAATCGGACAGCCGATTTAAGTACTGAATTACTAATGCATCGACTGGCACCATAGCCCGAGCCGATTCGTTTGCCAGTGTGATTACTAACCGCTCAGCCCGTCGGCAAACCGTACGGGCGAGGTGGCAGTATGATACGGCTTCATGTCCACCAGGTAGCACAAATGACCGCAGTTCGGGTAGGTCAGCATCCATAGTGTCCATTTCCTGCTCCAGGCGGGTTACATCATCAGGAATAATGGCGGGCATGGCTTTTTTTGTCACTTTGTCAGGGTCGGTAGCTAACTCAGCTCCTACCGTAAACAGCCGGTCCTGAATCTCTTTCAACAATATCCGGCGCAACTCATTGACGGGCTGATCGCGTACGAGGCCAATCCACGAGTTCAGTTCATCAACGGTGCCATAACTGTCGATACGCAGGTCTGCCTTACTAACGCGTCGGCCTCCAATAAGGGAGGTCTGTCCGGCATCGCCGGTTTTAGTGTATATCTTCATATTGGGTAAAGAGCGAAAGCGTAAAATAAGGTGCAAATTCTGAACATTCTATGTAATCCGCATAATCTCCCCGTAACTTTGTGCCATAATGTACCACCACATAAGTGCATCGGCCTAGGCTTTGCTCAGGACATTCCTTATGACTTACTTCTATGAAAGCAGGAACGTTTTTTATCCGCATCTGGCGCATTCTTTCGCTGTTGGGATTTGGATTCTCATTGATTAACAGTTATATATCTTATCCGACCGAAGTAGCTGTACGATTCAATGCCATTGGGCAAGCAGTTCAGTACATTGATCGAGAGGTGATTTTTTATACAGCC
>JBBQUC010000195.1:0-7402 GCA_038212815.1 Cytophagales bacterium | reverse complement strand
CAAGGAACTGGGCGAGGGTTTGGGGTAAAGCCGCAGGCGGAGTTTGTACCATGTCGTTTGTTGTTTGGGCGAATATACCAAAAACGCGGTAAAGCATCGGCGGGTTCAGGCTTGCCGGGCTAAGCAACCCGCGCTTCTGTCCTGACCGGCACTGTAATTCGATGCACGGTGCCTTGTCCCGGCTCTGATTCAACGGCCCATGTCCCACCCAATGCGGTTACCCGTGCCTGCACATTTTGTAGCCCTTTACCGGGTTCGTCAGCCGGAGCCAAACCCACGCCATTGTCGCTAACAGCCAGGAGCAGTTGACCATTGTGGTCAGTCAGGGCGATAGTGGCTCTGGTAGCCTGGGCGTGTTTGAGAATGTTGTTGGCTAACTCTAAACAGATGCTATACACCTCAAACTCGGTCTGCCGGTCGTAGCGGGGCGGGGGCTGAGGTAAATCCAGCGTAAAGGCAATGGCTTTGTTGCGGTTTAGTTTGCTAAAAAGCAGTTGCAAAGCCGTAGGTAAGCCCCGTTTTTCTAACTCGGCGGGCAGTAGGTTATGGGAAAGCAGCCTGACATCGGTGTAAGCCTGATTCACCTGCTGGGTAAGGTGCTGATAAACGGTGCGTTCCGTCTCCGAGAGTTTGCGGGTGTCGATGGCCTGGAGGGTCCAGTTTAGGGAGGAGAGCGTAGTGCCGAGGTTATCGTGGAGATCGGCAGCAACGCGCTGGCGTTCGAGGGTCTGGCCGTTAAGCAGGGCTTCGGTAATCTGTTCGTTTTGCTCACGGAGTGTTTCAATGAGTTGTTGCTGACTTTCGCGTTCATGGCGTTGTGTTCGGCGGTAATCGTCGGCCAGAGCAAGCGTAAAAAAGACAAGCTCACTCAGATTGCCGATTGGAATGCAATACGATGTAAGAAAATCTATGCGTATCAATCCCTGATGCCATAGTGACAGTATAATCAAAGATATCAGAAACGAAAGAGTAGCCAATAAATAATAACGTGCTGGTTTAAAACCTCTTACCAGGCTAACAAGGCTTGATAGGAGAATCAGTATTAAAAAAGACAAAGCACTCACCATCGTGTACTGAGTGGCATTGATTGTTACTATATCCAACAGGACCAACGCTGTCAGGAGCAATACAAAGAACTCTAATCCACAGAATATCCAAAACAAGCTGCGGGAGTATATACGAAGTTTCAGCCCATTTGCATAAAAAGTCAGTCCAAAAGACGTGAAGAATGCAGTAGATAACACCATCCCATTGCGATTCAGCCAGTCGTTGTCCGGCCAGAAATAAACCTCGCCCGGTAACCCATTACCGCTCTGAACAACTGTAAAAGCGATGGCAAGAATATATAACGCATAAAGGATAAAGTTACGCTCCTTCGTAAAGCCGAAGAAAATGAGTTGAATCACTATAGAAAACAACAGAATACCTTCATATATGGCCAACCAGTACGTACCCCACTGGATGAAATTATGATAAACCGGCCGCTCCCTGATCATGGGTATAAACGACTTGGAATTGTTTCCTGCCAGACGAAGGAAAGCTGTATAAGTTCGATGGGGGTGCAATTTTAGTTGCAAGGCCCCTTCCTGATACGGCATATCCCAGGCCGACATAGGTGTGCCCTCGCCAGTATGCCGTTCCTGAACCAGTCCGGTTGTCTCGTCTACCAGATAAAGGGTTAGCTGATTGGCAAAGAAATAAACAATATGCAAGACCCAGCTTCGATCAGAGCCTACATCATCGTTCCGAACCCGGAAGCGCAACCAGTAATCGGCGGGCGAGAAGCCTAATTGGGTACTCCGCCCGACGGTGCTGCTAAAGGCAGATGGCTGTTGCTGGGCCATTACTTCCTGCAACGATAGCCGCTGAGTAGGGTCTTCAAGCAGTTCGGCATACGGCCATACTCTAAGCGCGGTATCGGCAGCGGGTAGTACCAGCACGGGTGGCCTGGCCCCAGCTAAGAGGGGTAGCCATAAACTCCAGCAAAACCAGATGATGCGTGCCATACGTATGATCGACTACTTGCTGGAAAAATACCTGATTTTTTTGGCAATCTGAATCTAAACCGTCTAAATATCATGGTTTTCCATGATACAATATCCCGGTAAACCATGACAAACTACCCGAATGATGTGCACCACCTTTGTGGCAGTTCTCTTAACGCCTGCCCTCCATGACCTTAACCACTCGCGAAACCGACATTCTGAACCTGATTGTTGCCGAACTGACCACTGCCCAGATTGCCCACCAACTCGGTATTGGCGTTCCAACGGTAGAAACCCACCGGCGAAATATGCTACGGAAGGCGGGAGTACGAAGTGTAGTTGGGTTGGTGAAAGAGGCTCTGCGCCAGGGATTAATTCAGTAAACACGCCATGAAACAGCTACTCATTGCCGACGACCACCGCCTGTTTACTGAAGGGCTACAGTTCATGTTTAGCTATTCGGATAGCTACCAGATAGCGGGTATGGTAGCTAATGGGCAGGCTGTCATGCCGTTTCTACAGTCCCGACCCACTGATCTCTTACTGCTGGATGTACAAATGCCTGGCTTATCGGGGATGCAGGTTGCCCGGCAGGTACGCCCGGTTTTCCCCGATTTACCCATTCTGGTCGTGTCTATGCAGACCGATTATGTCTCTGTGCGGGGTATGTTCGATGCGGGAGCCAATGGTTTCTGTCTCAAAAGTGCCGGACGTGATGAGTTGCTGCTGGCTCTCGACCGGGTGAGTCAGGGGCAGGCTTACCTAAGCCCTGACCTGACGGCGGTTATGACTCAGGCACCACCATCGCCCGCGCTGGTCAACCGGCTGCATACCCTGACCACCCGCGAGCAGGAAATTGTTCGGCTATTAGTTGACGGATGCAGCAACACCGACATTGCCGAACAGCTTTTTGTCAGCCTCCGCACCATCGAAACCCACCGCCGGAATATCTATACTAAGCTGGGAATCCACCATATCACCGAATTAACCGCCGTTTCTCTGGCCTGTAAACCGGTGTAAACTATGCCTATGCCCTGCCTAATGCCTACCTATCAGCTAACCGCCAGACCATTCTATTGGCTTGTTTTGCTGTTGCTGGTAACGGGGTGCGTGGTGGCACAACCGCCCGATGCGGACATTCAGTTTGACCGGCGCACCCCCGCCGATGGCCTGTCGCAGGGGAGTGTGATGAGCTTAGTACAGGACCAGCAGGGCTTTATCTGGCTGGCAACCGCCGACGGCCTGAATCGGTACGATGGCAAAACCTTCAGGACGTACTATTATGATCCACTCGATAACCACACAGTCGGGGCATCGTATATTCCCTGCGTTACCATTGATAGGCAGGGCACTCTTTGGGTAGCGTCGGATGGGGGCGGCCTGAGTCGGTACAACCGACAAACCGACGATTTTACGCGGTTTCGGCACAGCGATGGGCAGCCTTATTCGATCCGAAACGATAAACCCGTTAGTTTGTATGCCGCCCGCAATGGCCGCGACCTTTGGGTAGGCACCGAAGATGGCCTGAGCCTGTTAGACCTGACCTCCCGGCGGTTCCAGAACATCGCGCTGCCCGCTAGTCAGTCCTTGTCAGTTTACATTAAAACCATCGCTGAAGACCGACAAGGCAACATTTGGGTGGGTACTTACCGGCATGGCCTGTTTATGATTACCCCTGATAAGCAGGCTTATCGAATCAATATACCGGCCACGTATATCGAGCACATCACCGGCGACCGCAGCGGACGGCTTTGGGTGGCGGCCAATACCGGGCTTTGGGTAGCCAATACCCCGGCAGGGCCACAAACCACCTTTCGCGACATACCTGTTGTACAGGCTACAGGCTCGTCATCCCTAAAATGGGTCAAGTCAATTGCCGGGCAGGCCGACGGTAGTTTCTGGGTCGGCACCAAAACAGAGGGCCTGTTTTGGGTGTCGGAAGATGGCACTCAGCAAATTCAGTTTCGTAAAAATCCGCAAAATCCTGATGCACTGCTTGACCACTCTATAGATGATTTGCTGACCGACCGGCAGGGAAACCTCTGGATTGGTACACCCACAGGTCTGAACATCTGGTTTAAGCAGCAGAAGCCCTTTAAGCGGTATGTGCAGGATAGTGAACACGCCGAGCGACACGTTGGCCCCGTACAGGCTATTTGGGCCGATAACCGGGAGATGCTGCTGGGCGGCATTGGCTACATGGCTCATATAGACCGCCAAACGCGCCGGGTTACGTATCTGCTGAACCCTTTTGGCGACAGCAGTACCGAATACTGGACGCTCTACCGCGAGCGTGCGGGCCAGTTTCTGGTTGGATCGAGTTATGGTCTGTTCCGGCTCACAGGGCGTAATGGGCAGTATGTCTTTCAGGATTTTCCGAAGGGGTCGGTTGTGCGCCAACTAAAACCCAACCAGCAGGGCGAACATCAGATTAACCAGATTACGCCGATCAGCCCCGGCGTTTATTGGCTCGCGTCGTATGACACGGGACTGTATCGGTGGGATAGTCAGCGGAATACCCTCAAGGTGTACCAATATGATAAAGACAACCCGCAGTCAATACCCATCAATTACATCACCGCCGTCAAACCCGATAGACAGGGCAACTTCTGGGTATTGACTGATGACGGTATCAGCCGCTACCGGCCCGCTACCGACGATTTTCAGAATTTCCGCTATCAGAATAATCGGCCAGGCACCATTAGTTGCCCCTTTACCAATGATCTGTACGACGACGGAAGGCATCTCTGGATTGGCACCTTTGGGGGCGGTCTGAACAAATTCGACAAAAAAACCGGCCAGTTTAGTGTGTACACCACCGCCCACGGCCTGAGCAATAATGTTATTTATCAGATTCTACCCGATCAGCACGAGCATCTATGGTTGTCAACCAACCGGGGTATCAGCCGGTTCGACCTCCGCACCCGGCAATTTATTAAGTACGGTCTCAGCGAAGGACTATCGCATACCGAGTTTAACTCAGGGGCTGGTTTCCAGAAAGCCGATGGCGAACTCCTGTTTGGCAGTATTGATGGCGCAACCGCTTTTTACCCCGATCAAATAAGCCCCAATCAGGTCATACCGCCCGTCTGGATAACGGGCATGAGCGTGAACGAGCAGCCGCTGCCGAACTGGTTTGTTGGCAAAAGCGATTCGGTACGGGTGTTTGAAGCCAGTCAGAATCGGATTGGGTTTCAGTTCAGTGCGCTGAATTTTGTGGCTGCCGACCGAAATCAATACCGGTATCGGCTCTCGAACAGCCAGGAGGGCTGGGTCTCTATCGGCAATCAGGCTACTATGAACTTCGCCAACCTGCCCCCCGGCAGCTACCGATTCGATGTGCAGGGAGCCAATAACGATGGCGTCTGGAATCCCGAACCGGCTACCGTCTATTTCCAGATTCGCCCACCGTATTACCAGACCCTCTGGTTCCGGGCGAGTATGTTAGGGTTGTTGTTTGGCGGTTTACTGGGATTTTATCTATACCGGCTCCAATTGTTTGAGCAGCGCAAAAAAACCGAACTCGCCGTGATGACCCGAACCCAGGAAGCCGAACGGGAGCGGTTTGCCGAAGACCTGCACGATGGGCTGGGTGCCAACCTCTCCATGCTCAAATTATACCTGAATATGCTAGCCGACCCCAAATTTCCGGTGGCCGACCTCAAACAACGCTCCGAAACCCTGCTCGACGATTCGCTCGACGACCTCCGCCGATTGATTCACAACCTCAGCCCGCGCACCTTAGCCAGCATTGGGTTGGTGAATGCGCTACAGGAACTGGCCCGGCGAATCAACGCTACGGGTGTGGTACTGGTGGCGTATCAGGCCACAGGTTTTACTGAACCGCTGGAATCCTCGCTCGACATTCATCTGTACCGAATGGCGCAGGAACTGCTCCAGAACGCCCTGAAACACGCCGAGGCCAGCCATATTTCACTTACTTTATTGCTCACCCCGACCAGCATTCGGTTAGATTATGCCGACAACGGTGTAGGATTCGATGTTAAGCTGGCTTCCAGCCGCAGCAATGGTCTGCAAAATCTGCGTCACCGCGCCCAGCTCCTCGGTGGCCGCTATACGGTTACCTCACAACCCGGTCAGGGAACAAAAACGCACATCGAGATTCCGTTGTAAATCAGGTTAATCTGCCTAAAAATACCATACCTATGGTACGCCAATATACCATAGGTATGGTATTGTACCAGTCTGCTCATTAGCTGAGCTTTGTAGTGACAATTAGCCGCTTATGAACACACGGGTCAACAACTGGTTTTGGCGAATCGTGCTGGTCGTATCGGCAGCAGCCGTGCTGATTGCCATAGTAGGCTTATTATTTCTTGGCTGAGAGACTCTATCCACACCATTTTTATAAATCTTAACTCCCAAACCAATGCCCAAATGAAAACCATCAACTATTCTCCAAAAGTCTCACTACACAAAACCAATTGGCTTTCCCGTATCGGGTGGACGGTTGTTTGGGGGCTTGCCTTGTATTTTATCTGGACGAATGCCCTTCGTTATTTTAATCCATCATACGCCATTTATACCCCAGAATTTAAGCCTTACGCGCCTTTTATCGTAGCGCACGTGGCAGGCGGTATGATTGCCTTACTGATCGGGCCACTTCAATTTTTCCCCTCAATACGCAAAAATCAGACGCGGCTGCATCGAACGCTGGGAAAAGTGTATCTGCTATCTGTCTTAATTTCAGTTATTTCGGCTACATATCTGGCTATTTTTGATAATATCCTGCGAAAAAAGGAGTTCATGTTTGGCTCTGGCACGTTAGCTATGGCCCTGGCCTGGTTTATGACGGGTAGCATGGCTTTCTGGGCTATTAAACAACGAAATTTTGCCCAACACCGGGAATGGATGGTTCGCAGCTATGTGCTGACAGCCAACTTCATCATCTTTCGGCTAATCTTCTATGGATTATTAGGACTGGATAGTTTCCCATTTAAAGATGATGTGGGGGGCTTTACAGCCTGGGCTGGCTGGTCATTACCCTTACTGATTACCGAGTTCATCCTACAAGCGAGAAAAATAAGTAAGGGTAAAAATCAACTCGTTGTCTGACCGTGTCGAGGTGACAAGCAGCACAGCTTGTGAATGAGTCACATCAGGCCCGACTTTTTAACGGTAGCACCACGATATCCACGCCAGTTTCCCCAAAATCATAATCAATTAAACCAAAAACCCCAATGAAAACCAAACTTTTTACCCTCGCCCTGCTGCTGATGAGCGCGGGCGCAATGGCCCAGACGGCCGATGAAAAAGTGATCAAAGCTACCATCGAAGGCGAATCTACGGCGTTCTACCAGCGGAAGCCCGATAAAGTCCTGTCGTACTGGCTCCATGCTCCCTACACTTCCCATTATTACACCGAGAAAGGAATGGGCTATGTGCGGGGCTATGAG
>JBBQUC010000194.1:0-7416 GCA_038212815.1 Cytophagales bacterium | reverse complement strand
CCGCAAAATTGGTCGTATTTTCGCGCAGGATGCGGGTGGTGCGGCCCAGGTAGCGATTTTGGTCGTCGAGCCAGGGGGGCATACCGGGCAAAAAGAGGTTGATTTCGGTGCCGTACCCATTGAAAAAAGCCACATTAAACTCCCGCCTGACGGGTTCTTTGTTCACCTCGACCACCCGGAAAATAGCAAAATCGGGACGGATAAACTTGTTGAGGTTCAACAGGGGCGGGTAATACAGCGCGTTATGCACCCGCCCGGATACAATACCGGGCATATCTTTCGGAATGGCCATGCCTTCGCTGTACATCACCACGCCCGGCTTTACCCGGTCGGCGGTGGCCTGCAACTCCCGGCTCGACTCCCCTTTAGTATCCAGTACCACCCCGTCGGCCCCGGTTCCACGCAGAATTTTCTCCAGACCCATCAGGTGGCTCTCCGAGCGCGTACTTTCGTCCCACGGATTGTAACACACAAACAGCCGGGTGCCGTACTGTTGCCGCAGGGTATTGGCCAGCAACCGCAGGTTGGGCAGGCCACCCGGCAAGTCCCGGTAGAGGTCGAACTGGTTGCGGGCATCGAGGCCGAGGGTAGGCCAGGTAGGCCAAATGCCGACCACATCATCACCCCCATACTGCTGCCGGGCCTGGTTTAAAAATCTCTCCAGGCCAAATTGCTTCGTCGTCGCGTCGTAAAAAACAGGACTCCAGGCCATCACCAGGTGCATAAGATAAGCGTGGCGAATCCAGCGCAGGTCGGGTCGGCGGAACAGGGCATCATCGAACGAGGGGAGGTCGTAGAGATACCGTTCCTGAAACAGTTTGCGCAGTCCCTCCTGCCAATCGCCCCGGTAGAGGTCGGCATAAAAATCATACGTTACCTCGCCGGTTTTGGGGTACAACACAGTCTCGAACCGTCGGCGCAGGCCATTCTGAATGGTAGCACGGTCGCGCCGGGTGAGCGCACACAGGTGCAGGCTATCCGTCAGGGCGGCTCCGGCATAGCCCAGTTCCCAGGCATTATCGGGTAAAATGCAGTTGACGGGTGCGTAACCGGGTCGGAACAGATGCGCCCGCGACAACGGATGCGTACCCAGCCCGGTAATGTAGGTCTGCCCCGGTTGCCTACCCAGCGGCACCACATTGCTGAGCCGGAGCGTGTCGGGCGAGGTATTCTGAAACCGGATGCGCAGTTTAACCCCCGGTGCGAAACCCGGCACAGTAGTTATCGTGACAGTCAACCGGTTAGCAAGGGTCGGCTGGATAAACAGTTGGTCAGTTGTAAACGATTTTCCATTCAGGTCGAGCGATAGCAGCGGCAGGGAACGGGTCAGGGTTTTACCGTCAGTGGTAATAAACGTTGTGGTTTGGTAGGTATCGGCCTGCCAGTTTAATTGCCGAAGTCCCTGGGCCTGGCTGAGCGTGGGCAGCAGGGGTAGAAAAAAAAGAATGCGGAGCGTGAATGGCATGTTTGTGTATCTTGCAACGACCTGTACAAAGCTACTCATTTTATCTCACGGCTGCGGGACGGTCGGCCGCTGCTGTGAGGGCACTCCTGCGCTATGAAACGATTATCTTTACTCCTCCTCCTGCTGCCCACGCTGAGCCTGGCGCAGCAGATTCATGCCCATAACGATTATGCCAAGCCGCACCCGCTCTATGATGCCCTGGCCCAACGTGCCGACTATATTGAGGCCGATGTGTGGCTGGTGAATGGCAAACTGATGGTCGCTCATGCCCCGAACGAGATCGACACCACCAAAACCCTGGAAAGCCTGTACCTGAAACCCATTATCCAGTTATTCGGGCAGCAGCAAAACCGTACTGTTACCCCAAACCGCGACTATACGTTCAGCCTGGTGATCGACAATAAAGACAAACCGGAACTGGTGATTCCGAAGCTAATTGAGTTGCTGGAAAAGAACCTCGCCCTCTTTAGCCGGGCCATTAGCCCGAAGGCCGTGCAGATTGTGCTGAGTGGCAACCGGCCTAAAGTAGAACACTACCTCGACTTTCCGGCCTACCTGTTCTTCGACGGGCGGCCGTCGGAAATTTACGACGAAGAAACCCTGAAGCGGGTGGCCCTGGTGAGCGATAGTTTCCTGAGTTACTCACACTGGAACGGCACCGATGAACTGCCCGACCCTGACCGCGAGAAGCTCAAGCGGATTATCAAACGTGCCCATGCCGATGGCAAGCCCATCCGGTTTTGGGCCATTCCCGACCAGCCCAACGGCTGGAAACAACTGAAGAAACTGGGGGTCGATGTGATAAACACCGATAAAGTAACCGAGTGTCGGGCTTTTTTTAACTAAACCTGTTGGCATACTTCTTGCCTGTGTAACAGTATATTACCTGACCAGGGTTGCTGTTATGAGTCGTTGGGGTTATGTATTTCTTGCTGTTTTAGTATTCACTCAGGCCGCTGTAGGCCAGCGAATGAGCTTTTTTGGGGCCTTCCCGTCCGTTTCGCAGACAGGGTCTATTGGCAAGCGGATGGCCTATAACCTCTACGCTTCGGCCACCATCGATGCCCTGCCGCAACGCATCAATGAAAAGAACTATCCGGCATCGGCCCTGCAATATTATCTGCAACCCAGCCTGGTCTATAAGGTTACCCCACGGGTGCAGGTGGGGGTTGGCTATGCGTATGTGAAGCACGACCTGTTTGGCCTGCTCACGAATGAGAACCGCGTATGGGTACAAACGGTGCTGAGTCAACCCATCGGTCCTATCCAAACAACCCACCGCATTCGGTATGAAGAGCGATATCCGCTGAATCTGCAAAACCAGAAATGGGCCTATGCCACGCTGCTGCGCTATCAGGTGGGTGGTACGCTACCGCTCTACGACACCAAAACCCGCAAGACCGGGTTTTATGCCTCGGCCTTCAACGAATTTTTCTTTTGTTTGACGGGTGCCAACAATGGCCCCATCAGTGCAAAAAATGCTTTTTACGGCGAAGACTGGGTATATGGGGGGTTGGGGTATAACACGGGGAAACTAGGAAGGATCGAATTGGGGTATCTATTTCAGGATCTGATCCGTAACCCCGCGCAGGATCACCGGCATTTGCACCTGATACAGGTCAGTTGGGCTACTAATTTCAGCTTGCAGGGCCTGGGAACCTGGCTCTACTCGCCGATACTGATGCCCTGAATATTTTGATATTTCCTCTAAAAATCGTTACTTTTGTTGTCGCTTAACGCCACCGGCTTGAAAAAACTCGTTTCCATCGGCTTATTTGGCTTGTTGCTCTGCCACGTGCTCAGCTACGTACTGGTTGCTATCAGTACGCACTGGCAGGAGGAGCATGACCTCACGGCCAGACTAACGATGTACCGCACGGTGGACAGCATGGTTGATTTTTTTGTGCCGCTCACTGAAACCCCGGCCACCGATGCCCTGGTGCAGGCTCCTGCCGAAGGGTTTTCGTATAAAGGTACCTACTATGATGTAGTCCGGGCCGAAGTAACGGGTGATACCCTGCACATCATGGGCTACGAAAACAAGGCCCGTTCCTTCTGGCAGCGCGACTTACTGGCGTTTGTAAAAACCCAGATTGCGGGCGAAGAAAGCCAATCGCAGAAAAAAGCCAATAACCTGCTCAAGAATTTTCTGAAAGAATACTCCCCCTTCCGTCGCTCCGTTATCTGGTTCTTTCTCTACGATTGGGCCGATGCCGGGCGCATTTTGTCTGTTTCATCCTCGCTCCTGAACCGGGATATCCCCGTTCACTCGCCCCCTCCTGAGGCAATCGGCTAAGTTTTTCTGAGTACTACCCGTAGTCTGTCGCCCCAAACGCACCCCTTAGGGCCGTGCTTACCGGGCAATGGTGGCTACGCTGGCTATTCAGTTTACCCATTCCATTTCCTCCCGTTTACAGAACAGGCATTTTTCCATGAAAAAACTATTCATTCTTACCAGTCTGATTGCACTTGGTACTGGGCAACTCACCAACGCGCAGGGCTTGGTCGATGGCTTTTTGCGCGGCAAAGGGCGCACGAGCATGGCTCTAAGCTACTCTCACGAGTCGTATGGTACGTACTTCGTGAATACTACCGAGACTAAAAACCCCAACCTCGGCACTATTACCACCAACTCGGTGAGCCTGTTTGCGGCTTATGGGCTAACCAAGACTATCGATCTGGTGGCCTCACTGCCTTATGTAGAGGCAGCCGCCAGCGCGGGTTACTGGCAAACCCAGAAATCGCTGCAGGATATTTCGGTAGCCGTAAAGTGGCAGGCGGTTAAACTCAACCTCGGCCCGGTAGAAGTAGCCGGGCTGCTGTCGGCGGGGTATTCGCTGCCGGTGCAGAACTATGTCATCGACGCTCCTATTGCTATCGGCCACGGGTCGCATAATTTTGATGGCCGGGCCATCCTGCACCTGAAAGCCGGGCCTTTTTTCGTGACGGGGCAGTACGGATATATCCTGCGCAGTGCTGTTACCCTCGACCGGGTAGCCAACTACTACGCCCCTGACCAGGTGAACCCCAACGCGGGTCAGCGCGTAAACGTGCCTGACGTAACCGAAGGGATTGTGCGGGCGGGCCTCGCTTTATCTGCTTTTTACGTCGATGGGTTTATCCAGAACCAGACGGCCTACGAGGGGCGTGGCACCAATATTGGGCCAGGCGTACCATTCCCGACCAATGGCATTGGGTTTACGCGGGCCGGGGCCAATTTGTTTATCCCCATTCCGGGGGTAAAAGGGTTAGGCGTTACCGGCAACTTCAGCACCACCGTAAACGGACGGAACATTGGCAAAGCTACCCGCGTGGCGGGGGGTGTAGTCCTTAATTTTTAATCGAGATCATGAAAAAGACACTTATTTATACCGTACCTCTTGCCTTGACCCTTGCCCTGGTGACATCGGCTTGTAAAGAATCCATCATTGATTCGGGCGCGTATGCGCCACAGGCCGTGACGGCTGTAGATGCCAATGGCGGCACCTGGCGCACCATTGTACTGAAAACAGGTGCCGATGTGGTGCTAACCGCTCCTGCGGCCATTACCTCCGATGCCTACAAGGCCGAACTAACCGCTGTAAAAACGGGGATGAGCAGCCTGACCGGTGACCAGAAAACGGCGGTTGACTACTGGGCGGGCGGGGCCGTACTGCGCTGGAACCAGATTGCCCGGCAGTTGGTGGCTAAATACAACATTGCTCCCATTTACGACGAGGCTACCGGCCAGTTTGCCGCCTTCGATGCCACCAACCCCTTTGCCAATCCACCCTATGCAGCCCGGTTTTATGCCATGCTGAGCGCGGCTCAGTACGATGCCGCTGTGGCTACGTGGAACGCCAAATACCAGCATAACCGCCCTTCGCTGGCTAAGCAGGGCGTTACACCCCTGGTGCCGGTGGCCGATGTGCCGTCGTACCCATCCGAGGACGCTGCCATTGCCGAAGCCTCTTGTCAGGTACTGGCGTTTTTCCTGCCCAAAGAGGTCGAGTATCTGAAAGCCAAAGCCGCTGAACACAAACAGAGTCGGCTGTGGGCGGGTGCCAGCGTACCCAGCGATATTCAGGGCGGTAACGAGATTGCCACCGCAGTGGCGACCAAAGTAATTACCCGCGCCAAAACCGACCGGTTCGGAGCCGCCCGCGACCCGAATGCCACCTGGAAAACGGCGATCCTGGCCGCGCCCTACGATGTTAAATGGGCCAGCACCGAAATTCCGGCTCGTCCGCCCATGCTGCCCCTGGCTGGTAACGTAAAAACCTGGTTCGACTCGACGGGTATTTACAAAGGGATTCCGGCGGCACCGGCCCTAACTACCACACCGGCCTTTCAGAAAGCCCTGGCCGAAGTGCGCGATATTGCCAATACCCGCACCCGCGAGCAGTGGCGCATTGCCGATTATTGGTCCGATGGAGCGGGTACTTATACCCCCCCCGGCCACTGGAACGCCATTGCCGACGACCTGATTCGGAAAGCGCAGATGAACGAACTGCGGGCGGCCCGCACCTTTGCCCTCATGAACCGCGCCATGCAGGATGGGGGTACGGCCTGCTGGTACACCAAGTACAAGTATTTTGTGCCGCGCCCGTCGCAGATAGATGCGAGTATCAAAACGGCCACGGGCATTCCCAACTTCCCCAGCTACACCTCCGGCCACGCTACCTTCTCGGCAGCAGCCGCTACCGTGCTGGGCTACATCTTCCCCACCGAGGCCACAAGCCTGAACAGCCAGGCTGCCGAAGCGGCAATGTCGCGCTTATACGGCGGGATTCACTACCGATTCGATAATGAAGCGGGTACACAGTGCGGCAACAGCGTCGGCACACTCGCCGTTGACTGGGCAAAGTTGGATGGGTCAGGGCTTTAAATAAAGAGACAACCCCTACATCGCCTAAAGGTAACCTTGCTCGTGTGTAGTCAAGGTTCCCTTTAGGCGATGTAGGGGTATTTTTAAGAAGGTTTGGGTAAACCGGACGAAAACGACTCTTTTCCGCGTATGACCTAATACGAGTCAAATTCATCCTGAAACTCCTGTTCTTATGTTCCGTTCCTTTTTAATGGCCACCGTTTTTATCGCGTTGGTTACTCCCGCAAAACCTGTTCTGGCGCAGGCTGTACCGGCCCAAAAAACGTACAACTACCTCATCTACCATAAACTGGCACCGGGCATGACCATTCAGGATGCCCTGCCAGTAGAGCGCGAGTGGAAAGCTATTAACCAGGCGGCTGTGGATGAAGGTAACCTGGTGAGTTGGGGCATGTCGGTAAAGCAAATGACCTCGAACCCCAACCCGGCAGAGTATGATTACGTGACCCGAATTGTTTCGCACGAACTGAACATGAAAGGAGCCTCGCCCGCTGCCATGACCAAACTCTACGGCGACAGTGTGAAAACCCGTATGGCCGACCTTCAGAAACGCGACCGCCTGACGGCCCCTGTGGTAAAAGTTGAAATTTGGGAGGTAACCGATATGGCCCCTAGTGAGCCGGTCGATTTCGCCAAAACCCCGCTGCTGGTTCTGAACATGATGCGTCGGCGGAACCCGGCTACTGATTTTACCGATCTAGTGGGGCAACTCAAACGGCAGGCTGGTGAGCGGGTAGCCAAACAGGAATTGGGCGGCTGGGTATTCTCCCAACTCCGGGTACCCAATGGCAGCGAAAAAGGGTATGAACTAGCCATCGGGCAGCACATGGCCTCGCTCAATACCCTCGTCAATCCGGGTGGCGACCCCCTATCGTCCGCTGCCCAGTCCCTTGGTCGGCAGGCAAATACCCTCTTCGAGGTGGTGCGGCAGGAGGTATTCCGGTATCAGGAATTCACGACAAAACCTTAGCCTATCTGTTCCGCCTGAATCCCCGTCGAGATAGCTCAGTAGCCATTGGCCCGGAAAACTGACCGTTAATCGGAAAATGGTGCAACATTAGCCAAAAACAAACATCTTTATCCC
>JBBQUC010000193.1:0-7438 GCA_038212815.1 Cytophagales bacterium | reverse complement strand
ATAGGTCCAGAGCCAGACTTGACCTTGGAACTGGCCAATCCGTTCTACTGCGAAATTGCGGGCCGAACCGTGGATCAACTTGTTGGAAAACCCCTGCTGGAAACGATGCCCGAATTGGTCGGACAGGGCTTCGAGGTCTTGCTGGCACAGGTGATGGAAACAGGAATGCCCTACGTTAGTCGGGAAACGGTGGTGAATTTGGTTCGCCACGGCGAGTTGGCGGTTATATACGCTGATTTTGTGTATCAACCCCGCCGGGAACCCGATGGGCGCATTACGGGCGTTGTTGTTATCGTGACCGATATCACCATGGCGGTTCAGGCGCGGCAGGAGGTAGAAGCCAGCGAGCAGCTGCTGAACGCCATGATCCGGCAAACACCGCTGGGTGTGGGCATTTTTCGCGGTCTCGATTTTATAGTCGAATTAGCTAACCCGACCATCTGTCAACTCTGGGGTCGTACGCTCGATCAGGTATTGGGAAAGCCCATATTTACAACCCTGCCCGAAGCCACCGGGCAGGGTTTTGAGGAACTACTACAGGGTGTTTATAAAACCGGCATTCCCTTTGAAGGCCATGAACTGCCCGTTACCCTGATGCGCAATGGCCAGTTAGAGACGGTCTATTTCGATCTGGTTTATGATTTCCTAGGGAAAGTAGGCGATAGTAGTATCGGGCGGGTTATGGTCGTAGCTACCGACGTAACCCAAATCCGGCAGGCCCGCCAAGATACCGAGCAACTCCTGGAGCAGGAGCGCGAACTGAATGAACTGAAGTCGAATTTTGTTACCCTGGCTTCCCACGAGTTTCGTACGCCAATGGGCACCATCCTGTCGTCGGCAGCTTTGATTGGGCGGTACAACGGTTCAGCCGAGGGCGAAAAGCGGGACCGGCACGTGCAACGGATCAAATCGGCGGTGCTTGGCCTAACGGGGCTGCTGAACAACTTTCTGTCGCTCAGTCAGATGGAACAAGCCACTCTGTATAACCACCCGCATCCGTTACACATCGGCACCCTCTGCCAGGAAGTTATCGACGATATAAAGGAGCGGCTTAAGCCTCGGCAACGCATCGTTTATACCCATCAGTCGGGTACTCCAGTCATTTCACTCGATGGGCAAATGCTAAAAAATATCCTCATTAATCTGCTGATCAACGCCAGTAAATACTCTGCCGAAAACAAAGAAATCGACCTGACAACCACCGTTTAGGCTGGTCAGCTTCGGCTAACGGTTCGCGACCAGGGCATTGGCATTCCCGATGCAGACAAAGACAAGCTGTTTGTCAATTTTTTTCGGGCCAGCAACGTCGATCATGCCGAAGGGACGGGGTTTGGCCTCTACATCGTGAAACACTACATCGATTTGCTGGGCGGAACGATTACCTTTACCAGTCAGCTCAATTTGGGCACTAGTTTCACGGTTCTGCTTCCTTTAATTCCGCTTCCGGTATGAAAACCATTCTGGTGATCGAAGATACCCCGGCCATGCGGGAAAACATCGCCGAAATTCTCCAGTTGGCTCCCTACGACATAATGCAGGCACCCAACGGTAAGGTGGGCATTGAACTGGCCCGCCAAACCCACCCGGATCTGATTCTGTGCGACATCAAAATGCCCGAACTCGATGGTTTTGGGGTACTCCATATCCTTCGGAAAGACCCCGAATTAAGCCATGTTCCGTTTATTTTTCTGACCGCAAAAGCCGACATTGCCGACTTTCGCTACGGGATGAACCTTGGTGCCGACGACTACCTGGCCAAGCCCTTCGATGACCTGACCCTACTTAATACGGTGGCTTTACGGCTCGAAAAAGGGCAACGCGGCCAACCAGTGCCGACTAGTGCCCAGCCGGATCTGGCCAGCCTGAAGCGGGCCATTCTGAACGAGCCGAATGCCCGCCAGACCCTGCTCGATCAGTACCCAACGATGCCCTATAACCGGAAACATCGGTTATTTACGGCAGGAAACTGGCCCACTGCCCTGTATTTTGTTCATCAGGGGAAAGTTAAACTCTTTAAAGCGGATGCCGTTGGTAACGAGTACATTACAAGCCTGTTTGGTGTCGGCAACTTTGTGGGGTATATGGCCCTGTTGGAAGAGACACCTTACAGCGAAACCGCCGAACTGCTGGACGATGCCCTGATCTGCACCATTCCCAAGGAGGACTTTATAGCCCTCATTGAACACCATCCGGACGTATCCCGGCAATTTCTCCGGCTGCTGGTTGGCGATATAAATGAGCTACAGGAGCGGTTAGTAAAACTAGCTTATCAGTCTGTACGCAAACGGGTAGCCGAAGCCCTGCTGATGGTTCAGCATAAATTTTATCCACGATCCGGCGATCCACAACCCGGCGAACCCAACCCCAACACCTCCCTGGCCATGAGCCTGTCGCGCGAGAATTGGTCGCACCTGGTAGGAGCCTCCACCGAAACGGTGATTCGGGTGCTGGGCGATTTACGGGCCGAAGGGCTGATCGAGATCAATGGCAGCCAGATTATCCTGCTCGACATCGACAAACTGACCCGCCTGAAACGCTGACCACCTGACAACGATCAGGTACGACTTTGATAACCAGTAGCCCGTATTATGATGGGTATCATTGCCCGTCGGGGTTTCGGTCATAGTTGGTATCGGCAGAATAAGCCACCTTTGCGCCTACAGGTTGCGGGTATCAACAAACTTTTCTTATTCTGACATTGAGGCACTCAACATCATCTACCAACGGCTTTTTCGATGACCCTCCCCTGCATAACCACGAGGATTTCAGCCGCTTTTATGACCATTACGCGCCTATCTTATATGGTCAGCTTCGGCTGAATAATGAACTTCAGCAGGCAACATTTCTCTTAGAGCAGACCTTTATCACCTTTTGGCACAGGCGCGACGAATTTAATGAAAGTCATGCGCAATTGAGCACTCCGCATACCTTAGTCTGGCTATTGACCATTGTTCACGAATTGTCGTAGGGCAACATTTCTCCTAAAAAACACTGTTATTTCCATAGACTCAGAAAAAATCTGGCCCGGCTTTTGGCTTACCGATAAGCCGTATGGAAAACAAGATTCCACCCCGGCATCAGGCATTGCAGCCCGGATTACAAAGTGGAGGAGAAAAATAAAATTGGCCTAATACTTGACATATTCCCAAAGATTGCCATACTTAGGCAGTCCATTGCTGATTCATTATTTTTCACCTTTAAACCAATGACACAATGCGACTACAGATGAACGCCGTCCACTTTACGGCCGATCAGAGCTTAGTGGATCACATTCAGCGCAAGTTGAACAAGCTAGACACCTTTTATGACCGGATTGTTGACGGAGAAGTCTTTCTCAAGCTGGAAGGAGCCGACTCTAACAAGGTGAAAGACAAGGTTGTCGAAGTGCGATTGAATGTGCCGGGCAAAGATTTTTTTGTGTCTGTTACCGACAAATCCTTCGAGAGTGCTACCGACCGGATTGTGGATGTCCTGAAAGATAAATTGGTTCGCTTCAAACAAAAACGCAACGAAATTTCCAGCCCCGCCATTGTAGAGGCCAAAAATAGAATCGAAGCCGAAGCCGTGGAGATGGAAGACGAGTTATAAAAAAAAAGGCCGCTCTGGGAGCGGCCTTTTTTTTTATAACCCAAAGGCTACTTTCAGCTTATCCACAAAATCGAGCTTTTCCCAGGTAAAGAGTTCAACCTCAATTGTTTTAGCACTACCATTCGCCCCGAACGTTTTGGTAACCACCTCGTTTTTCCGACCCATGTGGCCATAAGCGGCTGTTTCGGAGTAGATGGGGTTACGGAGTTTCAGCCGCTGCTCAATAGCATAGGGCCGCATATCGAAAATTTCCTCGATGCTCCGGGCAATGTCGCCATCGGTCATGCTCACCTTCGATGAGCCGTAGGTATCCACAAATAGACCGCAGGGCTTGGCCACGCCAATGGCGTAACTTACCTGCACCAGCACCTGATCGCAGAGGCCGGCGGCTACCATGTTTTTGGCAATGTGGCGGGTAGCATAGGCTGCCGAGCGATCCACTTTGGAGGGGTCTTTACCCGAAAAGGCACCCCCACCGTGTGCGCCTTTGCCGCCGTAGGTATCCACAATAATTTTGCGGCCCGTCAGGCCCGTATCACCATGTGGCCCGCCAATCACAAATTTACCCGTTGGGTTAATGTAATAGGTAATGTCGTTGGTAAAGAGAGCCTGTAGCTCCGGCTTTAGTTTGGCCTTCACGCGGGGGATCACAATGTTGATAATGTCTTCGCGGATGCGGGCCAGCATAACGGCATCTTCCGCAAAATCGTCGTGCTGAGTCGATACCACAATGGTGTCGATGCGGATGGGCCGGTGATCGTCGGAGTACTCGATGGTCACCTGCGACTTAGCATCAGGACGGAGGTAGTGAATCTGCTCATGGCCAGCGTTCCGAATGGCCGACATTTCGCGTAGAATCAGGTGGGCCAAATCGAGGGGCAGCGGCATATAATTATCGGTCTCGTTGGTGGCGTAACCAAACATCATGCCCTGATCGCCCGCCCCCTGCGCATTGGCGCGTGCCTCAAAATCATCGTTCGCTACCTCACGGTCAACTCCCTGGTTAATATCTGCCGACTGGTCATGAATGGCCGACATGATCCCGCAGGAATTAGCCTCAAACATGTACTCGCTTTTGGTATAGCCAATCCGCCGGATCACCTCGCGGGTAATTTTTTGCACATCCAGGTAAATACTGGTTTTTACCTCACCAGCCAGCACCACCTGTCCGGTAGTCACCAGGGTTTCGCAGGCCACTTTGCTGGAGGGGTCAAAGGCCATGAAGTTGTCGATCAGGGCATCGGAAATTTGGTCGGCAACCTTATCAGGGTGCCCTTCGGATACAGACTCAGACGTGAATAAATACGGCATCGGTATGATTATGCTTAATGAATATATTGTTTGGTGAGCAAAGCTACTCTTTTTTGAGAGCCTGACCTAACCTGGTTTAGGGAGTGGCTTTTCAGTGGTAGAGGTTTCAAAAACCTCTCAGGTTTGCTAACTTCGCCCACCGAAACCCCGCTCGTTCATGAATCACTCCCTGTTGGCACTTGCTGCACTTTGGTTACCCCTAGCTGCCTACTGCCAGCAACCCCCTGCGCTCAGTCCGCGAAACGCTAACTACCAGATCGACGTGCGGCTCAACCCGGCCACGCGTCAACTCGATGGGCAGGAAACCCTGATTTGGCGCAATACCACCACCGACCGCATTACCGAGTTGCAGTTTCATCTCTACCTCAACGCGTTTAAAGACCAGAACTCAACCTTCATGCGCGAGTCGGGCGGGCAGTTGCGGGGGGTAGAAATGGATAAATCAACGAACGAAAGCCCCTACGGCTGGATAAACATCAAATCCATGAAACGCCGGGGTAGTGAGGGCCGAAACGCCGAATCTCGGAACGCTGAACCGTTATCCTGGCAGTTTATCCAGCCCGATGACCAGGCGACGGACCGTGGCAACCGCGACGACCGAACGGTGATTCGGGTACCATTGTCGCGGGCGGTTGGCCCCGGCGAGAGCATCACCCTCGACATTGCGTTTCAGGCCCGGCTACCCAAAATTTTTGCCCGCACCGGCTACAGCCGCGACTTTTACCTGGTAGGCCAGTGGTTTCCGAAAATTGGGGTCTATGAAGGCGTTGGCACCCGCTACCGCAAAACCCAGGGCGGCTGGAACTGCCATCAGTTTCATGCCCACTCAGAGTTCTATGCCGATTATGGGCAGTACGACGTGAACATCACCACCCCATCGGCCTATTGGGTGGAGGCAACGGGGCTGATGACGGGCGAGACTGCCAATCGCGACGGCACCAAAACCCTGCGCTACCGGGCTACTGACGTGGTGGATTTTGCCTGGACAGCTTCCCCCCATTTTCAGGCCGTGACCGATCACTGGAAACGACCCGGTGGGGGCGTTGTGACCCTAACCGCTCTGATGCAGCCCGAACACCTGAATCAGGCACAACGCCACCTCGATGCCGCCAAAATTGCGCTGACCTACTTCGATAAACACCTCGGTCAATACCCCTTTCCAAACCTGACCATTGTCGATCCACCCGCCCACGCATCGGGCGCGGCAGGCATGGAGTATCCCACCTTTATTACCGCAGGCACCGTTTGGGGACTGCCCGCGGGCATCCGTGCTCCCGAAATTGTCACCGTGCATGAGTTTGGCCATCAATACTTTATGCAACTCCTGGCCACCAACGAGTTTGAAGAAGCCTGGATGGACGAAGGATTCAATCAGTATTATGAAGGCCGGATTATGGACGAAGCCTACGGGGCTAAAACCGCCATTGTAAACTGGTTGGGCTACCGTATTGGTGATCTGGAGTTCTCCCGCGATAGTTACGTTCACCTCGACAACCCCGCCATCAGCCCGGCCTTCGGGAATGTGTGGCAACTGCCCGACGCGTGTTATGGCGACCTCACCTACATGAAAACGGCCACCTGGATGCGTACCCTGGAGGGGCTGGTTGGCCGAACGGTCATGGACGAGATCATGCAGACGTACTTTATCCGCTGGCGGTTCAAACACCCCAACGCCGAGAATTTCATCGCCATTGTGAATGAACTTGTGCCGAAGCGGCTGGGCACCAAGTTTGGCTCCGACATGAACTGGTTTTTTCGGCAGGTACTGTACGGCGATCAGGTCTGCGATTATAAATTGGTGAGCATACACAATCGCAAACCCGGTAAAGGCCAACGTTCTACCATTCGGGTTGACCGACTGGGCGATATGCAACTGCCGGTAGAGGTGTTGGTTCATTTCAGCGATGGCCACGAGCAACTGCTACACTGGAACGGGCAGAGTCGCAGCCAGACATTTAGTCTGACACAGCCTACCACCGTGCAATGGGCAAAACTTGACCCTCAGCAAAAAATCTATCTCGATACCAACCTCAATAACAACAGTTTAACCCTAAATCCTTCGTCGGCTCCGGCGGCCAAATTTACAGGCAAGTTCCTGTTCTGGCTCCAGAATCTGATGCAGTGGCTGGGGTAAATAACCACGTATATGGCTGAAAAACGACCGGCAGCACTTGTCTTTATTTTTATTACCCTGCTCCTCGATGTAACGGGGATTGGCATTATCATTCCGGTGATGCCCAAACTGATTGAAGACCTCATTCATGGCAACATCAGTGATGCCGCCCGCTACGGCGGCTGGCTCACCTTTGCCTATGCCATCATGCAGTTTTTTTTCTCGCCCATTCTGGGGGGCATCAGCGACCGTTTTGGGCGCAGGCCGGTGCTGCTGGCTTCGCTGCTGGGGCTGGGTGCGGACTATATTCTGTTAGCCCTGGCTCCTACCATCGGCTGGCTGTTCATAGGGCGCATTATTGCCGGGATTATGGGCGGCAGTTTCACCACGGGAGCGGCCTATATTGCCGATATAAGTACCCCCGAA
>JBBQUC010000192.1:0-7446 GCA_038212815.1 Cytophagales bacterium | reverse complement strand
CAACCTGTTTTCGCACGAGCGGTATATGAACGGGGCCAGTACCAACCCCGATTTTCAGGTGCTGGCGCATGGGGGCTGGCAGGTAAAAAATGCCATCGATGCCACCATCGAACTCGGCGGGCGGGGATACACCTTTTGGGGTGGCCGCGAGGGATATATGTCGCTGCTGAATACCAACATGAAACGCGAGCAGGAGCATTTGGGCCGCTTTCTGCAAATCAGCCGCGATTATGCCCGTAAGCAGGGGTTCACCGGCTCGTTCTATATCGAGCCTAAACCGATGGAGCCAACCAAGCATCAGTACGACTTCGATGCGGCCACGGTGGTGGGTTTTCTGCACCGGTATGGCTTGCAGGACGATTTTGAACTAAACGTAGAAACCAACCACGCTACCCTGGCCAGCCACACCTTTGCCCATGAGTTGCAGGTGGCGGCTGATAATAATATGCTCGGCAGCATCGATGCTAACCGGGGTGATTATCAGAATGGCTGGGATACCGACCAGTTTCCGGTGGATGTATATGAACTAACCGAGGCCATGTTAGTGATCCTGGAAGCGGGTGGGTTTAAATCGGGTGGTGTAAACTTCGATGCCAAAACCCGCCGAAACTCTACCGACCTCGACGATATTTTTATTGCCCATATTGGTGGTATGGACACCTTTGCCCGCGCTGCCATTGCTGCCGAAGCCATTCTGGACAAATCGAAGTATAAGCAACTCCGCGCCGACCGCTATGCCAGCTTCAATGCCGGCGAGGGTGCTGCATTTGAGCGGGGCGAGTTAACCCTGGAGGCTCTCCGCGAGTATGCTATGACCAACGGCGAACCCAAACAGCGCAGCGGCAAGCAGGAACTTTACGAAATGATTATTAATCAGTATATTTAGCTGACTCATTAATCAACTAGCCCGCTAAGGCTTTAGGGAGTCTTAGCGGGCTTTATTATGCCCTGTTATTGCCCTGATCGACATCATCTGAAGCGAGTATAAAGGCCCGAATGATAAACTGATTTGGGTAATCATTGTACTATTCCTAAACTTGCCGGGTGTACTTCTTTATTTTTTCTTAGGCCGTAACCAGCGCATTTCATGAACCTACTTCCCCTCCTCGTCGGCCTGTGGCTGACTCTGCCTGCCGTTGCCCAAAACCTACCAACCAGTACAACAGCAAACCATGTCTCCGACGAAATAGCCGTAAAAGCTACCATTACCCAACTCTTCGCCGGAATGCGGCAGGCCGATTCGGTGATGGCGAAAAATGCGTTTCTGCCAACGGCCCGGCTGCAAACAGTGATGAAAAACAAACAGGGCGAAACCATTGTGCGCGAAGACCCCCTGCCGGGCTTTTTTCATCAGATTGGCATTCAGAAACCTCAGCAACTCGATGAGCGGCTAACCAGTATGGATGTGCGGATCGACGGTGATTTGGCTACGGTTTGGGCACCCTACACGTTTTTCTACAAAGGCCAGCAAAGCCACTGCGGCACCAATGCGTTTACGTTAGTGCGCGTTGCCAGCGGCTGGAAAATCCAGACTATCATTGATACCCGTCGGCGGGAGGGGTGTAAGTAGAGATCATCGTTTCTGTATCCGCTTAATCACGGTTGCCCCATCGCCGGTTGTGAGTCGTATCAGGTAATAGCCTGATGCCAATGGGCTTAAATCAACCAACGACAAGCATCTGAATGTAATTGGGTCTTGTGCATTGGTTTCGCTATGAAACTGTTGCTCCAATCGCCCATGCTCATCAAATACTTCCACTAAGTTGACACACCTAACTGCATCTGCATTAAGCACATTGATGAGGCCATTCGTCGGGTTAGGATAAAGCACTAATTCTGGTTGGTTCGGAAACACCTCCCCGTAACGGTACTCAACCCGAATACTCAGTTTAGCAAGGTTCTTTTTAGGGTTTAGCTCCTCCAGTACGGTTTCGATGAGTTGCCCGTGTTCATACCGATAGGTGGTGATCGAATGTGTATAACCGAAGTAATCGAAACCAGGATTTCCGGTTAGAAATTCTGATTCTCGACGGAGCGGTTGTCCGGTTGGATTGTAATAGGTTACTTCCTTACTGGATGGCTCAATTTGTTTTGTTCGTTCGCTGAATTGGTGGGTAAGTTTCTCCTGACGGTCAGCAAAATAGCTAAACTCAGTATAGTTGCCTAAGCGTGTATTGTCATACAGGTTATCTATTCGCCGGACTCGTTGCTGACTGTCGCGGACGATAACCTGACCCTGACCAACGGTACTCATAATGCGCGTTGTATCATCCCTATATTGATACGTAGTGACGCTTTCAAGCCTTAAACTATCGCCCTGACTCATATCAAGGAAAAATCGTTCGGTAACTAACCGCCCACGCTCATCGTACTCATACCGACTGCGTTGGGTGGGCTGCCACTTTCCTGCTACCGAATCCCAAAACTCCTGTTGTTTCTGCTCAGGTCGCCCTGTGCTGTTTCGGCTATAGCGAATTCGTAGTCGGTAGGCCAGTCCACTATCATCCCATTTTAATAATTCCATTTGTTGTAACGAATCAGTAGGTAAATAGCTGTACTGAGTAATAGCCCACACTTCGAAAGAGCCTGTGACACCGCCATACCGGGGAACTTCCAGCCTCGTCTCAGCCAGCCGTCCGCGCTCGTCATAACGGCGTAGCTCGCGCGAATTAAGCGTTAGTGGCCCTTGGCTGTGAAGTTCTCCGCTGGTATTTACGTAGTATGTAACACTGGTAGGGCGTTCAGCGAGGGTCTGGGCCTGTGCCCAGACAGGTAATAGAAGTAAAACACAAATCAGGTTTTTCATATAACTACATCAGGTTACTCGCTCCACCTGGGCTGTCGCTTCTCCAGAAAAGCCGCCATCCCTTCTTTCGCATCGGGAGTTTGCTGGAGTTGCTGAAACTGCTCGAACAGATAGGCCTGCTGCTCATTGGGTGGCAGGCTTTTTAGTTGCTGGTAAGCCCGCAGGCCAAACTGCATAGCGGTGGGCGAATATTGTTTTAGCTCACCAGTAAGCTCGAGCACGGCCTGATCTAACTCAGTAGCCGCTACAACGCTGGTCACAAGGCCAAGTTGCCAGGCTTCGGAAGCCGTGAGGGTGCGGCCGCGCAGGCAAAGGTCGAGGGCGGGGCGGGCGGGCATGAGGTTGAGCAACAGGGCTAGTACCTGAAACGGAAATAGACCCCGCTTTACTTCGGGCAGGCTAAAGGTGGCAGTGTCGGCAGCAATAACATAGGTGGCCGGTGCTATCAACAGAAAGCCACCTGCCAGCACCGGCCCCTGCACCCTGGCGATACTTGGTTTGTGGAGTGAACTCATCAACTCACCTAACCGCACCGGGCCAGCCGGTAGCGGCACAGTTTCTGACTCAGTGCTGCCCGCTGCGAGGGTTTTTAAATCCATACCCGCGCAAAACACATCGCCGGTTGCGGACAATACCACGAGCCAAACTGTCGGCTCATGCTGGGCAAAAGCGATGGCAAAAGCCAGTTCGTTTAAGAGCGTTGGGTTCAGCGCGTTCTTTTTTTCGGGACGGTTAAGCATAAGGGTCAGTACGTGGTCATCCAGGCTAACCAGCAGATGCCGGTAAGGCCGCGTCAGGCAGTCGGTGGTTTGGCTGGCGGTGTAAAGCATATGGCAATATACTGGTGTTAGCCCTGTTTTGGTTCGTACTGTAGCACCACAATTCCGCTTCAATTCTGCTTACCCTCAAAATAATCCCAGGTGGCCTTAGCAATGTCGGCAATGATTTTTTCGTTGGTGGCAGCATCTTCGGTGGAATCCGTCACGAAAACGCTGATGAAAAAATAGGTTCCGTTGGGTAAAAAGACCACGCCAATATCGTTGACGGCAGCCGTTAAACCAGCCTTGTTTGTACCCGACGAACCCGTTTTGTGGGCCACCACCGTTCCCGCTGGCAATTGCCCTTTTAGCCGGTTCTTGCCCGTTTCGGTGGCCCGCATCACTTGCCAAATGAACGCATGACTTTGTTTAGAGAGCAGCTTTTGCTGGTTTTTATAAACTGCCATCAACACCTGGTTTGCCGCTTTCGGCGTTGTCCAATTCTGAAACTGCAAGGCCCAATTCCCCTGTTGCTGCTCTTCGTTGAATTTTATAGAAATATTTTGAAAACTGTTTTTCCGAAAATAGGCCTCAACCACGGGCGGACCACCCAACAGCCTTAACAAAACATCACAGCCGACATTATCGCTTTGTGCCACGGTGTAGGCGATGATTTTGGCGAGCGGCAACGTTACCCCATTCGGATACTCGTCTCGGATTGGGCTATGCAAATCCGGCAAAAGGTCTTTTTTGAGAATGACTATTTTTTGATCCAATGAGAACCGCCCCTTGTCGATTTCAGCCAACACCACCAATGCAATATGAAACTTAAACACGCTTTGCAGCGGGTAATGCCTGTCTCCATGCACCGACAGCGTATCGTTTCCGTCACCCCCGCAAATGGCCACGCCAACCACCGCCTTTTTTTGGGCAACGATTTGCTCAATTTTCTGTCGCAACGCATCGGTTGTCTGCGCGGATATTTGGGCCGTGATGAAGAGGAATAAAAGGAGAGGTAGGGGGGGCAGTTTAGGCAAGGTTTTAAATGTTTATAGACAATGTTGGGGTCTGCAAAAATTACCAGCAAGTCTTATGACTTACTTAAACTCTCATTCCTTAACTGGATGCTTCGCAAAATAGGCCAGCGTCAGCGCGTAGAATTCGCGGGCATCGTTGAGGAGATTGACGGCTTCGTTCAAATCAAGTTCTGATTCCATATCATAATCTGCTGACTGTCGGGCTTCAAAATTACGTTCTAAAAATTTTCCGACCTCGATAGAAAAGCGACCCGTTTTATGGGTTCGATAATGGGGTTAATACGCGCTTCCATAGTTTCCTAAACAGTTTACGATGAGATTATTGGGTTTGCTTCGAAATAAGCCAGTGTGAGGGCATAAAACGTGCGTGCATCCGCTAACAGTTGTTGGGCTTGCGCATCCGTAACATAAGTGTCCATATCATAGTCAGCCGATTATCGGGCCTCAAAATTGCGTTCCAGCATCCTTCCTGCTTCCATGGGGAACCGGCCTGTTTTGACAAACAGTTCATGAAACTTAACCCGCGCTCCTTCGTGCTTTTTGGTAGTTATTCCTTCGGGCAGGAGAAGCGCGCAGACGCAACAAAAAACGGCGTAATAGTACCGATTGGCTAAGGCTAAAGTGTGTTCGTTTTCACGCATTGTATCGGCTGTTTCCAGGGCCTCCTCAGCGTGGGCAAGGTATTTGTCAATCGTTTCTTTCATACATAAAGCCCCTCGCGACGCGCATTTTGATAAACCGGCATAAAGGAGCTATGGTATTTTCGATTAGCTACCGGCAATACGGATACCGCTTTCCCATAGGTCAGTATGGAGTTTAACGTTAAATCGCTAAGGACAAAAATCTCATCTATCGTATTTACCTGTTCATCAGTCAATACCACCATCAAATCAATGTCGGATTCCTCGTCGTAATCGCCACGGGCGTAGGAGCCATATAAGATCACATCGTGCAACCGCTCGCCGTAGAGGGCTTGCAGAGCCGCTTTAAACTCGCGGACAATAGGTTCGATGATGGGATTGATACGCGCTTCCATGCCGAAAAATACCGCATCCACGCTGTTTTTCCTAATGCAGGGCTTAGCTCATGGCGTTGGCGGAGTTGTCTCGATGAAATCGCCTTTGGTGAACTGGTGGTAGTGTTTGGCGGTACTGCGGAAAAAGTATTGCAGCAAGGTCTTGTTGTCGATGATGATGACGGCCTGCCCGGTTAAGCCCGCTTGCAACAGGGGCTGCATAGGGGTATTGGTGGCAAAGCTCACGTTGATGTTAAATGCGCCGTTTTCGTCGGGGGCGGCACTGATGCCGGTGGTTTTGCCCTTGAGGGTGCCCCACTCGTAAAACGGAAACGAAGCCACTTTCAGGTAGCAGTCCTGCTGTTGGCGAAGCTTACCCACCACCGAGGGTGGACATTTAATAAACCCGTAAGTAGGGCTGTGTTTGGTGCTGATTTTCAAGAGCATCACCCCCGCTTTCACGTCTAGCTCACCGTCGAACAGGTAGGCTACCTGACCAGCCTGTTTGCTTTTGATAATGATGCTGCCCTTGTCTATTTCGTAGTTACCAAACAGGTTTTCGATCCGTTGCTGCTCGTTTACATAGTCGGCCTGAAGCTGATAGGCATCTGAGAGTTCGTCGGCGCGAATTTTGTCGGTGTTGCTGCCCGATGCTGTTTTGGTTAGTTGCAGTCCGGCAATTTCGGCCCGGAGCGCGGCCTGTTTGTTGATATAGGCAAGCTGAGCGTTGGTGAGGGCGGTTTGGGCTTTCAGGTTGTTGATTTCATACTGCCGCCATTCTACCTGGGCAATAATCCTGTCGTCGAACAGGGGTTTGTTGCGGTCTACTTTCTCTTTGGTATCGGCCAGTTCGTAGGTCAGTTTCTGCTTGTCAACCTGCCAGTTTTTATCGAGCAGGTCGAGCTGGGTGCCAATGGCCCGAATCTGTACTTCGTTCTGGGCCATACTCGACCGCAGCATATCGCGCTGTTTCTGGTAGCCAATTTTGTCGGCTTTGTTAAACCGGGCTTCCTTCGCTTTCTGGGTGTTCAACTCATGGATAAGCTGCACCATTTCGGGCGAGGTGATTTGGATGAGCGGCTGGTTGGGTTGCACCGTATCGCCCGCATGAACGTAACGGTGGGTGATATAGACCGTAAACGGAAAGGTATAAACCTGGCTCTGCCGCTCCGATTTCAGCACAAACGGCAACTCCACCTGGTCGGGAAACCGAACCGTGGCAGCTATAATTACCAACGCGACAAAGAACACGCCCAAAAAGATCAATACTTTCTGGAGCATCCCCACGCGCAAATCATTCATCGGCACGTCCGACTCCCAGTACATCCGCTGGTACTGTTGTGGCTCCAATTGTTCTGTAGTTTCGGGTGGCATGGCTCAATAATCAATATACGTCTTCATAAACTGGTAATACAAACTCTGCTCATTACTCATCAGTGATGGGTGGTTGCCCTGCTCGGTGATGCTGCCGCCTTCGATGACCCAAATCTGATCGGCATTTTTGAGGGTTTGCAGGCGGTGGGCAATGCTGATGATGGTTTTCTGGCGGAAATGCGCTTTCAGGTTGTCCATGATCTTCTTCTCCGATTCCACATCAAGCATACTGCTGGCTTCGTCTAAGATAATGATGTCGGGATTCGCCAGAAACAGGCGGGCAAAGCCAATTTTTAGTTTCTGCCCGCCCGACAGGTCGGCCCCCATGTCGCCGATTTTATAGTTGTAGCCCAAATACTGGCTCTTCACAAACTCGTGCAGGTCGGCCTGTTGCGCGGCCCGGATAATGTCGTCCATGCTGGCGTTGGGGTTGGCATACTGGATGTTCTCTTTAAT
>JBBQUC010000191.1:0-7450 GCA_038212815.1 Cytophagales bacterium | reverse complement strand
ACGAGTTGTACGAACATCACCGCCTTGTGGTAGATAAGGGCCAGCAACTGCTACGCATCGACCGGTTTCTGATGGATCGGTTGCCCAATGCCAGCCGGACCAAAATCCAGGCTGGTATTGATGCCGAGTCGGTGCGGGTGAATGACCGGCCTATTAAAGCCAGCTACCGGATCAAACCTCTCGATGTCATCACCATCTCGCTGCCCCACCCGCCCCGCGATACCGACATTGCCCCCGAAAACCTGCCGCTCACCCTGGTTTTTGAAGACGATGACGTACTCGTGCTGAACAAAGCTGCCGGCATGGTGGTGCATCCGGCCCACGGCAACTGGAGCGGCACCCTGGTCAACGCCCTGGTGTATCATTTCAACAACCTCCCCACCTCCCGCAACGGCAGCATTAGGCCCGGTCTCGTGCATCGCATCGACAAAGATACGTCGGGGTTGATGGTGATTGCCAAAACCGAGTTTGCCATGACGTTTCTGGCGCGGCAGTTTTTTGAACACAGTATCGAGCGGACATACAATGCCCTGGTGTGGGGACAACCCAACCCGCCCGATGGCACCATTACCGGCTACATTGGCCGCTCGGTGCGCGACCGGAAAGTGCAGACCATTTACGACGACGAGAGCAAGGGCAAGTGGGCCGTTTCGCACTACAAAACCCTCGAAACCTTGACGCACGTGTCGCTGATGCAGTGTAACCTCGAAACGGGCCGTACCCATCAGATTCGGGCGCACTTCCGGCATATTGGCCACCCCCTGTTCAACGATGCGATGTATGGGGGCGATAAAATTCTGCGGGGCAACCCCAATGGCTCGTTCAAAGCCTTTGTCGAGAATGCCTTTGCCCTGCTGCCGCGCCAGGCACTGCACGCCAAATCATTGGGGTTTATGCACCCACGCACCCGGCAGTGGCTCCAGTTCGACTCTGACCTGCCCGCCGATTTTCAGGCGGCTCTCGACAAATTCAGAAACTATCAGAATAGAGTATGATTATCATTCGTTCCGGCACGCATGCCGATGTTCCCCAGGCATTTACCCTGGTGCAGGAGTTAGCCCTCTACGAAAAAGCCCCTGAGCAGGTAACCAACACCCCGGCGCAGATGGCCGAAGATGGCTTTGGCCCCAACCCCATTTATGGTCTGCTCGTGGCCGAAGACCCCGACGCAGGGCGGGTAATAGGCATCTCGCTCTATTATTACCGCTACTCGACCTGGAAAGGCAAACGGCTGTACCTGGAAGACCTCATCGTGACCGAATCGTACCGGGGCAGCGGGGCCGGTCGGCGACTGCTGGATGCCACCATTGAGGTAGCCCGGCAAACCCATTGTACGGGCATGATGTGGCAGGTGCTCGACTGGAACGAACCCGCGATTAACTTCTACGAACAGTTTGGCACCCGCTTCGATGGCGAGTGGGTCAACTGCCACCTCAATTTCTAACCGACAGGTCCGCCAACCGCTCGGTTATTTCGTAGAATTCACGACATATCGAAATCTACCCTTGCTTATCCCCCTGTCCGAAAACGCCCCAAAATGGCAATTATCGCCAATTTTGGGGCGTTTTCGGCTATTTCATCCCGACCGTATTAACTGGAACAGTATTTGGAAAACAGGGTAGTAGGGGTTGTCTGCATCAACGCAGCCCGCTAACCAACATTCAGCTATTCTATTTCATGAAAACGCTTTCAGTACTCGTCATTACCTGCTTTCTGCTCCACCTTAGTACGGCCACGGCTCAATCGACAGCCGGGGAGGCTGTTCGCAAAAAACAGTTCAACCTCGAAAACGGCCTGGCCATTCAGGGCTACGACCCTGTTGCCTATTTCACCCAGAACAAAGCGGTTAACGGGTCGGCGGCTAACACCTTCACCTACAGGAACGTCACCTACCGGTTTGCCACACCCGCCAATTTGAAAGCCTTTCAGGCCAACCCAGAGCAATACGAACCGCAATACGGCGGCTGGTGCGCCTATGCTATGGGTGCCACCGGCGAGAAGGTCGAGATTGACCCCGAAACGTTCAGGGTGAAAGAGGGCAAGCTGTACCTCTTCTACCACTCGTTCATCAACAACACGCTGCCCAAGTGGACTAAAGACGAGGCTAATCTGCACAAAAAAGCCGATGCCAGTTGGAGCAGGATCAGTCAGCAATAATCAACCCTATCAACTCTTTAGTCCTTCTTTGCCATGAATAAACTACTCGTGTACCTGCTTTGGGCAGTCCGCCTGCTGGCGGCCATCATCCTGCTCCAGACACTCTACTTCAAGTTTCTGGCCCAACCCGAATCGGTCTATATTTTCTCGACACTGGGGGTTGAACCCTGGGGACGGATTGGCTCCGGCATTGTTGAAGGCATTGCCTCGGTGCTTATTCTACTGCCGCGCACCAGTTGGATTGGCGCAGGATTGGGCTTGGGAATCATGGCGGGAGCCATTCTGTCGCACCTCACCATACTGGGTATCGAGGTGCAGGGCGATGGGGGCTACCTGTTTTTTCTGGCCCTGGTGGTTGCGATAAGTTGCCTGACAATTCTGTTCCTGACCCGGCAGCAATGGCTCCCTGTGCTAACCAATCTGGTATCGACCAAACCTACCCCCACCACCAACTAAAACCACCAACCCATTCCATGTCGCTAAAGACTGCCAGCACCGATATTTTAATGCAACTCGCCGATGTACTCGGTCAGTTAACCCCGCGCCAGTACGCCCATCCGATCACCGTGCTATCAGGCAACACCCTTGGCAAGCACGTTCGGCATATTCTGGAGTTTTACGAGTTGCTGGTCAACAGTGCGCAAACCGGCGCGGTGAACTACGACCTCCGCCAACGCGACCTCCATCTCGAAACCGACCCCGACCTGGCCCTGCTGCGCCTGGGTGCCGTTGACCGGGCCGTTCATCAACTCGATCTGAATCAGCCGTTAGACCTGGTGGCCAGTTTATCGGCCAATACCCCGGCCACCATTCATATCCCCTCGTCAATTGCCCGTGAGTTGCTTTATAACATCGAACACGCCATTCACCACATGGCCCTCATTCAGGTGGCGGTGCAGAACACTTTTCCAGCCATCGACCTGCCTGAACAGTTTGGGGTAGCCTACTCAACCGTACAGCACCAAACCGCTTATTAATACCAAACCGCTTATTTATGAAACCCATAACACTCCTTGCCCTGCTGTGTTCACTGGCCCTGCTGCCCAGTTGCCAGTCGAGCCAATCCGTTAATCCGGTCAGTACCACCACGGCCACTACCTCCACCACTGCCTTCGATCTGGCGGGGCAAACGCTACTTGGACAGGGTACCTTTGCCAGTAACGCCCACATTACCAGCGGCACCGTAAAACTCTACGAGAAAGCGGGGAAGCGCACCCTGACGTTTACCGATTTCAAGACCGATAGTGGCCCCGACCTGCGTATCTATCTGGCCGAAAACACAGCTACTCTCAACTTCATCGAGGTGACCAAACTCGACAAAACGGGCACGTTTTCGGTGGAACTCCCCACCGGGGCCGACCCTGTTAAACAGAAGTACGTACTCATCTGGTGCAAGGCTTTCTCGGTGCTGTTCGGCAATTCGGAACTGAAATAAAGGGGATAGCCCCACCAGCCCGGTGTCTCGCCAACTCTCAGCTTGCCTCATTAGGGTAGGACTTTGGCGATAGGCAAGCGTTACGGAAGCTGTTGCAGAATGGCCTCGTGAATCAGGTCGGGTCGTCGCCACGGAATGAAGTGATTCATGCCCGAAATGATCCGTAGGGTTGGTGGGTTATGTGGCAGCATTCGCTGGGCAAACGCAGCGTTGGCTGGTGACACCAGATTGTCTTTATCACCCTGAATGACGGTTACCGGAATCTGTAGTTCCGCCCAGTGGGGAAGCATCTGCTCCAGTTCACCACGCAGGGGGCTGATTTCCTGGTTACTGACATCGAACTCGGCGGGTAGCAATTGCCGCACCGGAAAAGCACTCAGCACAGGCCGAAACCACTCCTTCTTTTCCAGTGAAGGGTCGATAGACGGGGCCACCAGAATCAAGCCACGCACCCGGCGGGGGAAGTCCATAGCCAGTCGGGCTGCTACCGGCCCACCCAACGAATGCCCCACCAGTATGGCTCGGCCACCGGGTTGTACCGTCTCGATAACGGCCGCAATGGCGGCCGCTTGTTGGCGTAGCGATTTTTCGGGCAAGCCCAGCCCTGACTTGCCAAAGCCGAGCCGGTCAACCGATACTAACCGGGCTTTCTGGTAGAGAGTCGAGTCGGTAAAGAAACCAATAAAAGCATCCCACGACCCCGGCGACCCGTGTATGAACACAACGAGGGGCAGGGTAGAGTCGCCAATCTGTGCATAATGCACAACCCGGCCCTGTACATTAATCTGGCGAAAGGCCGGTTTTACGGGGGTATCCGCGAAGTAAGCGACTATAGCTTTGTCCGACATCCGCAGCGATACGCATTGCAACAGGGCTGACATACTGATTATCAACAACAACAAAAGATACCCCCAGCGAATCCATCGCCGACGATACCACACTGATTTAGTAGGGGTTTGGGACACAAACAAGGGGCTTTACCAGCTTAACGTGATGATCTGACACACCGACAGCCCAATGAACAACCCACCCATGAGCCGGTCGAACTGGTGCTGGTGCCGCACAAAAAAACCGCTCAGGTAATGGCTCCCCAGCATAAACGGCAGCAGGCCCACTATGGTGCCTACCGAAATACCCAACACATAGAGCAACACCAGATGGAGGTTGCCAATGCCCACATACCCCCCCTTGAGCAGCAGCGTCGTGTAGAGTATCCAGAATGGAAACGCCACCACGTTCAGGATGCTCAACCCCGTACCCAGCCAGAACGGATGCACCTGCTGGTTTTGGCTGGCCGTAGCCACCGACTGCTTGCGGAAATAATACACCCCCATACCCAGCAGGGTAATGGCAGCCATGACCTCGGTGGCGGGTTTTAGAGCCGGAAACTGAATCAACGTCTGGGTTAACTCCACAGACAGAAAGCTATACACAAACTCTACCCCGGCGCAGGCCAGGGTAAAGTACAGGGCCGCCCGCAGCCCCTGCCGCAACGCTACCCGCACCAGGGTGAGGTTCAGCACACCCAGTGGTAGTGTGCCTAAAAAGCTAACAATCAGCCCGAAGGCGAAATTCATAAGGAGCGTAGGCATACCGTATGTTGGTTATTGTCTAGTTATTTTTGATCCGGTTATAAATCTGGCGGGCCTGGGCGAAGGTCATGTAGGCTACTCCCCGCCGGTGGTTTTCGCGGCTAATGCGGTAGAGTATGTGCCAGTGCTGCAGCAGCACCCGCCAGCCCGCCCAAATGGAGAAGCCCGGCTGGTATATATGGGCAGGCTCGGCTCCCGCGCCGTTCAGTTCCAGAATGCAGATGTGCCGCCCGGCGTATAAATCGGCTTCGCTGCGGCAGCGCAGGTCGTAGCGTCCATAATAAAACCCCTCGATGGGTAGGCTAATCCGGTCAAACACCCGTTCCAGTTCGGGCGTAATCAGGTGGCTGGCATCCAGAAACTTGGTGCCCCGGCAGTGGTTCCCAATAGCCACCAGGGTCAGGGTTTCGCCAGGAGCCAGCACCAGCGATAACTCAGCTGCGTGGGTTTGTTTTAGTACGTCCCACTGGAGCCGGGCGCGGTCGTTCGTTAAAATCAGCGTTTCCAGGCAGTCGCGGCCATTGCCCCGCACGGCCAGAAACTCCTTTTTCACAATAGACGAGATGGTTCCCTGCGTTTCGCCCGGCATCCGGTAATAAAACACGCCGAGTTCGAGGGGGTAGTCCACAAACGCCTGCAGCAAAAAATCGATGGGGCTGCTCTGGGCGTAGCGTAGCAACTGCGGCCAGTCAGCTATTTTCTCGACCCGCCAGCCGCGCTCACCGGCGTTGGGCTTGGCCATGAAGGGAAAGAAAAATCCCTCGCTGTCGAGCCGGGCATACAGGGTGGCGGGGTCGGTATGGCGGGGAATCAGCAGGGTTTTGGGGATAAACTCGTCGCTGATTTTATCCAGAATCGCCTTCTTCTCCTCGCCCAGCATGCCCCCCGATTCGATGGCGGGATTGGCCGCTGAGAAGAAAAAAAACGATCGTGCTTTCAGGGAAAGCCACAGCCAATAAACCATAACCGGAATATACACAATGGTAAAGGGCCAATACTCCCACGACCGCAGCCGGATAAAAAAGGGGTTATTGATGCTGGCAGCGGGGTTGGCAGTTGCCCCCCGAAAAAACCGCACCAGCGAAACAGGCGTTTGCGTCAGGAGGCTATTAGACGGTTGCATAATCAGGCAGGAGGGTTTGCTGAGTGGTTGTTTGCTGAATCAAATCGATATACACCAGTTCGGTCTGCTCGTGGAGGTGGATTACCTGCGTCAGGCTCACGGTTAGGTACTGATTCTGCCGACGCATCTGAACGGCATTTTCAGGGTCGCCCTCGCCTGCCGACAGGTGGAACTCGCGAATAGCGGTTGGGGAACAGTACGGCCCCTGGTGCTGCCACTGCCGGAACCAGCCTTCGCGCCGGGTAATAACCGGCCTGGGGTACAGCGTTACCGACGACCAGATATGCGGGCGGTGCGGGTCAATCTCCGAAACAGCCAGCCGCTTCCCCGTCCAGCGTAGTTCGGTCAATCGCCCATACTCGGCCATCAGCAGGGTGAAGGGGTCGATACCCGCCAGGCTGTACTGCTGGATAAACGCTTCCGGGGTTTCGTAGCGAAAGCTGTGCAACACCACCAGCCCCCGGCTGTGGCGGGGTTGGTCGGGCCCGGGCCGGTGCGCCACAAATGCTCCATTGAGCAAACAAACCGTGCGGTGTGGCCCCACGGCAATCCAGGTGCCGCGACCCTGCGGGTCTTGCGGGAATGTTACCGGCTGCCCGGCCAGGGTGTGCGTACGGGGTGGGTGTGCCACCGACCGAATGGTTTTCTCATCGCGGCTGTGGGTCAGAATAAATCCGTTTGTTCCGTAAGGCAGGTAAGTGACCGTACACATGTGAGCTATTGAGGGATGCTTCCCCTGCCTATTTCAATCCCCGTACCAGGCTTTTTCCTGGCCTTAAAAAGCTAACGACCAACTAAATAGCGGCAAAGGTAGTGATATTGCGTACCGGCTCAATTTCTGATATGTCGTAATTATTCGGCTAATTCGTAACGATACCGGGCCGTTTGATCCCCAGTTTCCGCATCCGTGAATCGAGGGTGGTGGGAATCATGTCGAGCAGGCGGGCGGCTCCGTTGTCGCCACTAACGCGCCAGTGAGTCATTTCCAGGGCGGCCACAATGTGGTTGCGTTCGGCTTCCTCCATGGTCAGCAACCCGCCTTTCTGGGTTGACGTGGGCTTCCGCCGTATCCAGTCACTCACCTGCAACGTTTTTCCCGGCGACATAATCAGCGACCGCTCCACCACGTTTTCCAGTTCGCGG
>JBBQUC010000190.1:0-7486 GCA_038212815.1 Cytophagales bacterium | reverse complement strand
GTACTGTTTTATCGGCATCGCCGTGGATGATCAGGGTTGGCACCGTAAACGCCTGCATGTCGTGGCGGAAATCGGTCTCGGAGAATGCCCGCACACAGTCGATGGTGGCTTTGGGTGAGCCGAGCATGGCCAGGGTCTTATTCCAGTCGAGCAGTGATTGGCTAACGGGATGGCTCACCAGGTTCACGCCATAGAATTGCTTGCCGAAGGTGCCTAAAAAGTCGGCCCGGTCCTTTTTGATATTATCGACCATTTCGTCGAACAGTGCCATCGGCACTCCATCAGGGTTATCGTCGGCTTGCAGCATATAGGGTGTTACCGCGCTCACCAACACTACTTTAGCAATACGATCAGCGCCATAGCGGCTCAGGTAACGGGCCACCTCGCCCCCACCCATCGAGAAACCGACCAGAGTTACGTTATGCAGGTCAAGCGCATCCAGCACGGCTTTCAGGTCGGCGGCCAGGGTGTCGTAGTCGTACCCATCCCAGGGCTTGCTCGACTTGCCAAACCCCCGTCGGTCGTAAGCAATGCAGCGCAGCCCCTGCTTGGGTAGTTCAGTCATCTGACCCTCCCACATCTCATGGCTTAACGGCCAGCCATGAATGAAGACTACGGGTTGGCCTGTGCCCCAGTCCTGATAAAATAGGTTAACTTCCTGGCCCGATTTGTCCGTGCCTGCTTTGATGTAACTCATAACAATTGGTTGAATTTAATAGACTAATCAAAATAAGACAATAATCTATCTATTAACTATAGAAATTAAACTTGGTTAGTGCTTCATAAAAATTTAATGGCAGAACTGACTCAATGGCCCTTCAAACGGGACAGGCAGGCGCAGAAGTCAGGAAAAGCACAGGTAACTTTGCTCCACTAATCACTCCCGTATGAAATCGCTACTCGTTACCTTCTTTTGTTCGCTTGCTTTTATATCGGTCACACAGGCTCAGATGTCCGTTAGCCCCCTGCAATCTGGCCCCATGGTGGGTTACTCGGATATGCGCGAGGTTATGCTTTGGGTACAAACCAAACAACCCGCCCGCGTGCAGATTCGGTATTACGAACCTGCTGCCCCTGCCGTTACCTACCTCACCAACGAAGTAACTACCAGCGAAGCCTCGGCTCTGACGGCGCACCTGCTGGCCAACCGGGTACTGCCGGGCAAAACCTATCAGTATGAGGTGCTGGTTGATGGCAACTCCGTAAAACTGGCTTATCCAACCCGGTTTCAGAGCCAGGCACTTTGGCAGTGGCGCACGGCTGCTCCCGATTTTACCTTTGCCATCGGAAGCTGTACCTACGTGAATGAACCCGCCTTCGACCGGCCCGGTGCGTACGGTGGTGGATACGAGATTTTTGGGGCTATTACCAAACAGAAACCCGATTTCATGCTCTGGACCGGCGACAATACCTACACTCGCGAGGCTGACTGGAACTCACGCACGGGGATTATGTACCGATATACCCACACCCGCTCCTTACCTGAGATGCAGCCCCTGCTAGCCGCTACCCATAATTACGCCATCTGGGACGATCACGACTATGGCCCAAATGATTCAGACCGCAGCTACTGGCTCAAGCCTGTTACCCTCGAAGCTTTCAAGCTGTTCTGGGCCAACCCCAACTTCATGTTTAACGAGGGTTGCACCGGCACCTTTAGCTGGAGCGATTGCCAGTTTTTTCTGCTCGACGACCGCACCTTCCGTGCGCCTGATGATATGCCCGATGGCCCTACCAAAGCCTATTATGGCGAGAAACAGATGCAGTGGCTGCTGGATGCCCTCACCTTCAGCAAGGCAACGTTTAAGTTCATTGTGACGGGTGGACAGATCATTAACCCTACTAAAGCATTTGAAAACTACTCGACCTATGGCACCGAACGCGAGCGGCTGTTTCAGGCACTTGCCGATAGTAAGATTCCGGGTATCCTGTTTCTGACCGGCGACCGCCACCATACCATTGTGCATAAGTTGAACCGCCCCGGCACTTATCCACTCTACGACCTCACTATTTCGCCCCTAACCTCTGGCCCGGCCAAGCCTCGCGCCGATGAATTGACCCAGCCAACGGTAGTACCGGGAACCCTGTTCACCGAACGCAATTTTGCCACCCTCAACATTGCCGGCCCCGCCACCGACCGCCTGCTGACCATCCGGGTCTTCGATCAGAAAGGAGCCGAACAATGGAAACGGAGCATTCGGGCGGAGGAAATTAAATAGCATCCAGCCCAAAACTATACCCATCGAATATAGTTAACCAAGTGGCTCTCAACAGCCACTTTTTTTATTTCACTCAACGCGATAAAACCATGAACAATCAATCAATCAAAACCCTTGCGGTCAGCAGTTTACTATTTATTGCTATCCCCACTCTGGCGCAAACTACCACCCCATCAACTGCGGGTCAGTACCCCATCAATACAACCCAAACGTACCCACAAGGGGTATCGGTAACCCCGTCTGATTCGATGGCCAGCCTAAAGGCATCGGAGACTCCGAATACAAAAGCCATGAACCGCCGTCGCGAACGACGCAGCCGACGGCAGGCTAATACTACCAGCAGCACTACTGACCAGAACTCGCGGATGAGTTCGGGCGGGGCGATAAACACCTACGATGCCGGCACAACCAGCATGACCAAACCAGCGGGTAAGTCCATCACCGATTTTGCAGCCTCATCGCCTACGCACCGAACCCTCATTAACGCCCTGCAATCGGCTGATTTGGCCGAACCCCTGCGCGGAGCTGGGGCATATACCCTTTTTGCGCCAACCGACCAGGCGTTTGCGGAACTCCCGGCAGAGGTACGCAAGAATCTGCTCGAAGGCCGTAACCGCGAGAGTTTGAAACGGCTTCTGTCGTATCATGTAGCTTCAGGGATAATGGATAAAGCTGAGTTAATGCGTCAGATCAAAGCGGGTAATGGCAAGGCTCGCCTACAAACCCTGGCGGGGAGCACACTGACGGCCCAACTCGATGGGAATGGTCAACTTACCTTAACCGACGATACCGGTAACACGAGTAGCGTTATAGGCAGTGGGCAACAGCAAGCTAATGGGTACGTATTTAGTATTGGCAAGGTGCTGCTCCTCAACGGAATTGACAAAACATTCCGGTAATACAAGCCGTTGACTGTTACCTTAAAGCCACTCTAAAGGTGGCTTTTCGCATTTTATAGCCCCCATCTTCTTAATCAACCATGATTTCACCTATATTTGAGCGTCAAAAAACCCGTTTTGTGAAACGAGCCTCCCCTTTTGTTACGGAAGAAGTCCTGATTGAAAAACTGAATCGACGGGATCAGCAGGCATTCCAGTGGCTATACGATCAGTATTCGGCAGCACTCTACGGCGTGGTATTGAAAGTGGTGCATGACGATGAGTTGGCTAAGGATCTGCTCCAGGATATTTTCGTTAAAATCTGGAAGAATTTAGACAATTACGATCCTCAGAAAGGTCGTCTGTTCACCTGGTTACTTAATGTTGCCCGTAATACAGCCATTGATGCCTTACGGTCGAGCCGATCTTCTAGCCGTCCTGGTCTGGCCAAAACAATCCGAACAGACGAGGATACCGTACATATTGTTGATGGACAGCACCACACGCTACAGCCTAACTCCGATACCATTGGTCTCCAGGAGATCGTCGGGAAGTTGCGGCCTGATCGTCGGCAGTTAATTGACTTAGTCTATTTTGAAGGGTTTACCCACGAAGAGGCTGCAGAAACACTTAATTTACCGCTAGGCACCGTCAAAACGCGGATTCGCTCCGCCTTACAGGAACTTAAGCAATTATTTACACGATGAATATCCCGGAATACATAGCGTCCGGCATTTTAGAATCTTACGCACTCGGAACGGTTACTGACCAGGAACGACGTGAGGTTCAGTGTCTCTCGTCCATTTACCCCGAAGTCCGTAAAGAACTCGATGAGTTGACGAACGCTATGGAATCGTACGCCCTTGCCCTCAGTACGGAGCCACCCGCTGGCTTAAAAGACCAAATCTGGCAAAAAATACAGGCCAATACAGATGAAGCGGCTAAACAGGCCACTGAAAAAGAAACTATTGTGCGCCCAATGCCCGTGCTAACGGGTACCTACACCTATAAATTTACCTGGCTGGTGGCCGCATCGGTTGGGTTTGCGGTGCTGTTTTTCTCCTATTTTCTGTTCTCTCAACTCCGGCAAAACCAGGAAACAACCACCGCCCTACGTTCGGCGAACAACTTGCTACAGGGCGAGGTACACCAACTCCGGGATCAGCAACTAAAAGAGCAGCAACTCCTTACCTTGCTCCGGTTACCCGGCACCCGCACCATCGAGCTCAAAGGCAACGAGAAAGCCCCATCGGGCGATATGCTGGTGTATTGGAACGCGGCTAGTAAGCAGGTAACGGTAGAAGCGCGTGCTATGCCACCCCTGCCCGCCGACAAACAGTACCAACTGTGGTCGATGGTCGATGGGAAGCCGGTCGATGCCGGTGTATTCGAGACCGACACGGCCCCGCAAACCTTAAACCGCGCCATTGCCCGCGCCGATGCCTTTGCCGTAACTATCGAGAAGCGCGGAGGTAGCTCAATCCCCACGTTGACTAACCTGGTGATGCTGACTGCGGTAGGCACCTAAACATAAAACAGGGTCACACAGCAATGCTGTGTGACCCTGTTTTATGTTTAGGATAGCTCACGGGTTTACCCATGAAAGAAATCTTTCATTTTTTCAAAGAATCCTTTTTCATTTTTATTCGGGCGCGGCACAAAATTAGGTGAACTCCGCAGGTGTTCCAGTGTGGTCCGTTCATCTGCTGTTAATACGCGGGGTGTCCAAACGTTTATATGGATCAGTTGGTCGCCCCGGCCATACCCGTTCAGTTCTTTAATCCCTTTACCTTTCAACCGCAGAATCTTGCCGCTTTGCGTGCCTGGTTCCAGCGTGATGCGGGCACGCCCATCAATGGTAGGCACCTCTACACTCATCCCGAGGGCAGCATCCACAAAATTGACGTACAGGTCATGCACTACGTTTACCCCGTCGCGTTTCAGGTTGTCGTCCTCTTCTTCTTCCACCACAATGAGCAGATCACCAGCAACACCACCACGGGGAGGTACATTACCTTTACCACCCACTGACAGCTGAATTCCCTCGGCTACCCCCGCCGGGATTTTTAGCGGGATCACGTCTTCCTGCAACACCCGCCCCTCGCCGAAACAGGCATCACACTTATCAGTCACAATCTTTCCCTCACCATTACACGCAGGGCAGGTGTTGGTCGATACCATCTGCCCCAGCATGGTGTTTACCACTTTGCGGGTTTGGCCAGTGCCGTTACAGGTTTGGCAGGTTTGGGTATGCGTTCCGCTTTTAGACCCATTACCCCCGCAGGTGGTACAGGCCACGTGCCGCTTCACTTTAATCTTCTTTTCAACTCCGTTGGCTACTTCCTGTAAATTCAGTTTTAGTTTGATCCGCAGGTCGGAACCGCGCCGAACGCGCTGCCGCTGCTGACCTCCACCACCCCGACCAAAGAATGATCCAAAGGGTGACTCGTCGCCGAAAATATCGCCAAACTGACTAAAAATATCCTCCATCGACGGCCCACCCGCCCCGTATCCACCGGCAGCACCACCCAGCCCTGCATGGCCATACTGGTCGTACCGCGCCCGTTTGTTGGGGTCGTTCAGTACGTCATAAGCCTCAGCGGCTTCCTTAAATTTCTCTTCGGCGGTAGGATCGTCCGGGTTTTTATCCGGGTGGTATTTGACGGCCATCTTCCGATACGCCTTTTTCAAATCCTCGGCGGATACGCCCTTGTCAACGCCCAGAACCTCGTAATAATCGCGCTTATTGGCCATTAGCTACCTATAATTACTTTTGCAAACCGGATTACTTTATCGTTGAGTGTATAACCTCGTTCAATCTCGTCGATAACCTTCCCCTTCATATCCTCGCTCGGAGCCGGAAACTGCGTAACGGATTCGTGCAGGTCAGCGTTAAACACCTCCCCCTTGGTTATCATGGGCTTCAACCCTTTGCTTTCCAAGGTTTTGGTCATTTTCTGATAAATGAGTTGTACGCCTTCTTTCACTGCAGCCACTTCGGTAGCGGTTTCAATGGAGGGCATTGCCCGCTCAAAATCATCGACTACTGGCAGTAGGGCTACTAGTAACCCTTCGCTGGCAGTACTAATGAGGTCTAGTTTCTCTTTGGCGGTCCGTCGGCGGAAATTCTCAAAATCGGCGTAAAGCCGCAGGTATTTATCTTTCAATTCGGCCACTTCGCGGTAGGCAGCATCTAACTCCGTTGTTTCGGAGGCTATTGTAGCCGTTTCGGCTTCACCCCCATTTACTGTCACGGCCTCATCGGTAGTCAATGTATCCATTTCAGTGGCAGTGTTGTCAGGCTGCTGGTTGCCAATTTCTGGTTCGTTGGCTATATTGTCGTTTGTTTCCATCAAAATAACACAGGTTATCGGCTATTCTATCTTGCGGGTTGAGAGCGCAAATCCGGGGCCAAACGCTGCCAGGCTGACAATATGGCGCAAAATTAGCCACTCAACAGTTGTGAACTGACTCGCACGAATCGGTGTAGTCTTCCCATATACTAATCCATTGCTATGCACCCAATCCGAACCGTTTTTCTCCAGATTGCAACCCTACTGGTTATTTGTTGGAGTTGCGGTGGCCCAACGGCATCCGATAAGCCTACCGAAACTTCGGCAAAGCAAGCTACCCCCACGTCTACAAAGCCAGTGGGCAGTAGCAAAAAAACCATTCTTTTTTATGGCAATAGCCTAACGGCAGGCTATGGTGTAGAGCCGGATGAAGCGTTTCCGGCGTTGATTTGCCAGAAAGTGAATGCAGCGGGGTTACCCTATACAGTCGTAAACGCCGGTCTCAGTGGCGAAACAACCGCAGGGGGTAAAAGTCGAATCGGCTGGGTGATGCGCCAGCCAGTTGCTGTATTTGTGCTGGAATTGGGGGGCAATGATGGCCTGCGAGGAATTCCTCTGACCGACACCCGCCGAAATTTACAGGCTATTATCGACAGTGTTCGGCACAAAGACGCACACACCCGGATCGTGCTGGCCGGTATGCAGATTCCGCCGAATTTGGGCACCGATTATACACGGGAGTTTCGGGGGTTGTTTTCTCAACTAGCCACTAAAAATGGGTTGGTACTCATCCCATTTCTACTGGAAGGAGTGGGTGGTATTCCTAAACTAAATCAGGCCGATGGTATTCACCCCACCCCGGCAGGGCATAAACTGGTAGCGAATACGGTCTGGAAAACCCTGGAGCCAGTGCTAAGGGCGGGTATCTGACCCTAAAAAATCAGGCCGCTACTTAATGATTACTTTCATATCAATTTTCCGGAGCGACGGCATTTTCGGAGCGGTGCTGGTAGAATCGGTGCGCCGGGTAATCACCCCCGACCCGCGCCCAATGGCATCTACCCGAACAAAGTTAATACCGGCTTTGACGAGTTCC
>JBBQUC010000189.1:0-7495 GCA_038212815.1 Cytophagales bacterium | reverse complement strand
ATTGCTGGTTGGCGGGGGTACTGCCTGGTTCGACGATTTCGTAGTGAGTGTCGATGGGAAACCGTTTGGGAAGGCTCCCAATAAGGTAGTTCGCCTGGCGAAGGCCGATATGGATACTGTTTTCAGAGAGCGGTCGGGGATTGATGTGGTTGCCCTGAGTCCGCAGCAAATTGACAATCTGACGCTGTTGGGTAAGGTTTGGGGGTTTGTGAAGTACTATCATCCGGCAGTGGCGGCTGGCAACCACAACATGGATGCCGAACTGTTTCGGGTGATGCCCGCCATGCTGGAAGCCAAAACGATGGAACAGCGCAGCGAGGCTTTGCTCAAATGGCTGACTACTTTCGGGCCTATCACCTCGAAAAGTGTGTGGCCTGATACCACCAAAGCCGTTCTGAAACCCGACCTCCGCTGGCTCACCGACTCAGAGAAATTAAGTGCCCCGCTCCAAACGCAGCTTGAGACTATCCGGCTGGCCCGACGGCCCAACACCCATTTTTACATCGGAATGGCCGGGCAGGTGGGCAACCCGGAGTTTAAACATGAGGCTGTTTATGCCGATAAAGCCCTTCCCGATGCGGGCTATCGGCTGCTGTCTCTGTTCCGCTACTGGAACATTATCCAGTACTTTTTTCCCTATAAACACCTGATCGGCGAAGCGTCGTCCGGCAAAGCGTCGCCCGGCGAAGCCTGGAATATCATTTTGCCGGAGTTTGTTTCACAAATGGTAGAGGCTCGCGATGAGTTGGCCTACCGCAAAGTGGCACTGGCTCTGATTGGGCGCATACACGATACCCATGCTAATGTGTGGGGCAACAGAATTATTGAGACCAAGTACAAAGGTGATTTTCACGCAGCCGCACAGGTGAGGCCTGTAGAGGGGAAGTTCGTAATCGCCAATTATTACAACGATTCGCTGGGCGTACTGACGGGCCTGAATCGGGGCGATGTCATCAAGTCCGTTGATGGCATTTCGACAGCCGACTGGGTTGCTCAGCAACGCCCGTTTTACCCGGCCTCCAACGAACCCACCCGGCTCCGAGACATGAGCCGCGACCTGCTCCGGGGCCACTCAAAAACCGTTGCTGTGACGGTTGACCGAGACGGGAAGCCCATGTCGCTGACGCTCAGCCGCTACACAACCGCGCAAGTAAATTTCAATCGAGCCATCGACTACAGCAGCTACCCCAAAGACAGTTGCTATCAACTGGTTCGGCCCGATGTTGGTTACCTTTTTTTGGGGAATATCAAGGCGGACAAACTGCCCCAAATCATGCAGGCGTTCAAAAATACCAAAGGCATGGTGATCGACCTGCGCTGCTACCCTTCGGAGTTTGTGGTTTTCTCACTGGGTAAATACCTGATTCAGCCAACACCTTTCGTCAAATTTACCCATGGCAGTGTGCAAACGCCCGGTCTATTCACTTGGGGCGACGAGATAAAAGTTGGGCAACGGGGCGTGGGCGATTCCTATAAAGGCAAGGTGATTATTCTGGTGAACGAGCTAACACAAAGTTCAGCCGAATACCACACGATGGCCTTCCGGCAGGCACCGGGAGCCGTTGTGCTGGGTAGCACCACCGCAGCCGCCGATGGTAACGTATCGCCCTTTCAATTGCCCGGTGGTCTAAGTACCATGATTAGTGGCATCGGTGTGAATTACCCCGACGGGCGAGAAACGCAACGAGTTGGCGTAGGAGTCGATATAGACTTGAAACCAACCATCAACGGCATTCGTGAGGAGCGAGACGAATTACTTAAACAGGCTATTGACCTGATTCAGGCTGTTAGGTAAGTTCCATACGGATCAGTTTATCGCGGAGCGTTATTCAGCAACCGCTCCACAATTCCACTAAAAATCCGTACCCCCGTATCAATCAACTCATCGGGAAAGTCATAATCGGGGTTGTGGAGGGCGGGGGTGGTTTCGCCCGCACCTAGGCCAAACATGGCTCCGGGATAGGCTTGGGTAAGCCAGCCAAAATCTTCGCCGAATTTAAAGGGGGTGGGCCGTTGCTGCACCAATAGCCCCGCCCTATTAGCCGCCTGCACCACCTGCTCATTACAGAAAGCATCGTTGACAATGGTTGGGAAATAGTCGAACCAATTGGTTTCAGAACGCAGGTTATACTGTTTGCAAAGCTCATTAAGCGTGTCAGTAAGGGCAGCTACCAATTCGTTCATACGCTGCGGATGCCAGGTACGCAGGGTGAAATGCGCTTCGCCATACCCCGCTGAGATACCATACTCTTTCTGGCCCAACAATAAATGAATGGCAGTGATGAGGGCAAAGTCGTCGCGGGCCGGGTCGGCTACTACCAGGGCATCGCAAGCCTGCACTAGGTGAGCAATGGCTAGGGCCGGATTGTGGCCATGCTCCGGCTCCGACGCGTGCGATTCTTTGCCGAACAGTTTGATTTCGATGCTCTGTACGGTTGGGCTGAATTGTCCTGCCACCCAGATAACGGAGTGCATGGAGTAGCCCGGAATGTTATGCAGCGAGAATACATAATCAGGCCGGAGGTCGGCAAAGCGGGGGTCGTCCAGTACGGCTTTGGCTCCTTTTCCGGTTTCTTCGGCGGGCTGAAACAGCAAAATAACCCGTCCTTTAGTGAACGATGCTGTGCTGAGCCACTGCGCCAGGCCAGCCAAAATGGTCGAGTGGCCCTCATGCCCGCACTTGTGCGATACGCCTGCCCGCTCTGACCGATACCCAAACGTGTTGATTTCCTGAATCGGTAATGCGTCCAGTTCGCAGCGGAACAGTAGGGTAGGGCCGTCCAGCCCAAACACATATTCCACCGCAACACCCTGCCCACCCAACCCGCTTATGATACGGGTTGGGTGGAGGGAACTGACAAACTGAATAATTCGACGGGCCGTTTCTGCTTCCTGGCCCGACACCTCCGGGTATTGGTGCAACTCGTGGCGAAGGGCAATTAACGAACTCGTCATTTACTTTTTAGCCACGGCACTCTTCTGCTCCATATAATCCACTGTCAGGTGGCAGAGCGATTTTACACCGAGGGTGAAGCAACTCTCGTCGATTCTAAAATCGGGGGTGTGGTGTGGGGCGGTCTCCTCCACCTTTGCGCCTTTTTTCATACCCCCCAAAAAGTAGAAGAACCCCGGTACTTTCTGTTGGAAAAATGAAAAGTCTTCGGCACCCGTTTGCGCGGGGGTGAGCTTAATATTGTCGGCACCCGCTACTGCCTGAAGGGTAGGCACCATTTGCTCGGTAAGCGTAGGGTCGTTGTAGGTAACGGGATACATGATTTTAATCTTCACATCGGCTTTGGCACCCGCGCTTTCTGCAATGTGGGTGGCAATTTCGTTGATGCGCCGGTGTACCAACTGCTGCGCTTCGGGGCTAAACGTACGGATGGTGCCAATCATATTCGCTTCTTCGGGAATGATGTTCTCCCGGATACCCCCATGTAAAGCACCCACGGTAACAATGGCAGCTCCGTCGGTGATGTTCAGGTTGCGGCTCACAATAGTTTGCAGGCCCATCACAATCTGTGCCGAGGTCACAATGGGGTCCACCCCGGACCACGGTGCCGCGCCATGCGTTTGCTTCCCTCTTACCTTGATGGCATACGAATCGACGGCGGCCATGGTAGCACCGGGGCGATACTTGATGGTGCCCACCTCGGTTTGCGAGTTGATGTGCAGGCCAAAAATGGCATCGACTTTAGGGTTTTCCAGTACCCCTTCTTTCACCATCAGTTTAGCTCCCCCTTCTTCGCCTTCGGGGGCACCCTCTTCGGCGGGTTGGAAAATAAACTTCACAGTGCCTTTCAGGTCGGCCCGCACCGAGGCTAGTACCTCCGCTACGCCCATCAGCATAGCCACGTGGGTATCGTGTCCGCAGGCGTGCATCACGCCTGTTTGCTGACCGTTATACTCGGTATGTGCTTGTGATTTAAACGGCAAATCGACGCGCTCGGTTACGGGTAGGCCATCCATATCGGCACGGAGAGCCACCACGGGGCCGGGTTTACCGCCTTTCAGCAGGCCCACTACGCCTGTTTTGCCCACGCCGGTTTGCACCTCGATGCCCAGCCCTTTCAGGTGAGCTGCCACTTTTCCCGCCGTCTGAAACTCGCGATTGCCCAGTTCGGGGTTCTGATGGAAGTCACGTCGCCAGGCAACGACCTTTTGTTCTAGCCCGTCGGCCAACTTATCCATTTTGGCCATTAGCAGGGTAGGCTGCCCATTGGCAGTCAGCGAGATGCCTAAAATCAATCCAAAAAATAGTGTTGTTGATGCGTGTAAACCGACGTGTTTCATGGTTTTATACAATTTTCCCGTAGATAAGATTTTTAGGCAATTTACTATTTTTTTGTCAGGCTGTCCCCCGTTTTTTCTAAGCTAATATTCCCTAATAGCTTTGGGGTAGCGTCGGTCGTCTCGTAATGGGCGCGGAGGGCATCAAGTTTGCGCTGCTCAGCTTCGGGCAGTTGTAACTCCCAACCCAGCGAGCCGGCCAACTGATACATCATGTACTGAATCTGGTTGTTGGCAATGCGGGGCAGATCGCTTTGCAGCGCACGTTCGTGCATGACCCGCTTGGCATCGTCCAGAATCTGGGTGTAGTCTTCGCTGCTGAAATGGTTAAGCACCCCCGGCACAATGTCGTAAAATTGATAATCGGTGTCGATAGAAAGTACTTCCGGCTCGGGGAAGGACTCGACAATCAGGATTTTTTGCCCGGCTTCGGGCTGGCGAAAGCGCACTTTGGCAAAATCGAACCCTACCAGCACCTTCGATTTGGCGATGATCATCGCTTTTTTGGGGTCATTCAGTACGTAGAGGATTTTCTTCTGATCCTGATAATTGTATATTTCTGAGAAATACCCCTCGGCCATTACCACTTTAAACACCTTCTCGATGCGTTCGAGCAGCAACGTCGACTGCGTCCGTACATCGGTGAGGGTTGTATCAGGCTTTTTAAATTGACCTTTAATGACGTTTGTGAGCAATACCCCGCCGGTGCCGCCCACCAGCAGTAGTAGAACGGTGGTGAAAAAATCCATAAGTTACGTGTTGATAGCCCGCAAGTTAACGGCTTTTACCAGAATTTGCTCACATACGTAGCAATTCTGTTGCCCAACCAGCTTATACATCTACCCCTATTACTAAGCCTTACTCAGTCGCTTTTTAACAAATTCGTACACGATGGGCAAAATCGATAAACCGACAATTCCGAGTACGACTATTTCAAAATTCTTCTGTACAAGCGGGAAATTGCCGAAGAAATAGCCAATCAGCGTAATGCTGGTGACCCACAGCACGGCCCCAATGATGCAAAACTTAATGTAGGTGCCGTAGTTCATGCTCCCTGCCCCTGCTACAAAGGGGGCAATGGTGCGCACAATGGGGATAAACCGGGCCATAATGACCGTGCGCCCGCCATATTTTTCATAAAACTTTTCCGTCTCGGTAATGTACTCGCGCTTGAAGAACAAGATTCGCTCCCGCGATTTTATTTTAGTACCCAGAAATTTCCCCACGAAGTAATTGACATTATCGCCAAGCAGGGCTGCACCAATAAGTAAGGGGATAATGACCCCCACGCTTAACTCATTGGTGGGGCGGGCAGCTAAGGCACCGGCGGCAAATAGCAACGAGTCGCCCGGTAGCAGGGGCATCACAATCAGGCCTGTTTCGGTGAAGATGATCAGAAACAGAATGGCGTAGAGCAGTACACCGTATTCATTGGCCCATAAATCGAGGTAACGGTCGAGGTGGAGCAGGAAATCGACCAGTTGATGGATGACAGTCATGAAGGAAGCTAGTTGTCAAGAAACAAAGAAAATGTATCGCCCCGCAGGCCGAGCCGGATGGTTTCGAGGGGGACTACCTCATGGGGGGCAATGTTGCCGAGGTTGACGTTAGCTCCGCTTAACTTAACAAACCAGACCTGCTGTGCTTTTTGGGGAGCTTCCCAGATTATTTTTTCGGAGGGTACCTGCGTCAATATCTCTTCGACCAACCCCTGCCGAACTTCCCCACTCGACCGGAACAGGCCCACGTTCCCACCTTCGCGGGCTTCGCCAATTACTTTCCAGGCACCGGCGTTTAGCTCGGCATTCATCTGCTGAATCCATTTGTAGGGCGGAATAATCTTGGCCTCGTCTTTCGACCCTACCTCCGACAACACGGTCACCTGGGTAGCCAGGGTGCGAATGTATTCGAGCTTTTCGTCCTGCGGCATTTCCAGCGAGCCATCAGACACTTCGGCATATTGCAGGCCATACGTATCGAGCAACTTCCGGTAGGCATCGAACTCATTACGCACTACGAAAGCCTCGAAGAGGGTTCCGCCAAAATAGACCGGAATCCCCGCTTCTTTATAGATGGCTAGTTTTTCGGAGAGTTTTGGGGTCACAAAGGAGGTGGCCCAGCCCAATTTTACAATGTCGGTATAGTCGGCGGAGGTGGACAAAAAGTCTTCTACCTGCCGCATACTCAAGCCCTTATCCATAACCATTGTAAACCCACTCTCACGGGGTTTTTCGGTACGGTCGGGCAACTGCGAAATGCTATAATTCATAGAAGGTTACTGGAGAAGATGAACAAAAACTGCCCAAAAGTACGATTTCCTGTCCAACCTCCCAAGAAAATACAGGGATATAGGCATTGATTGCCCTATTTGCTTGGTTTAGTACTATTTTTGTGGCTTAGGGCGACCCCATGGAGTTGCCCCCACGATGAGTATGGAACAGAACCCCCGCCTTGCTTTTTTTCAGGCACAAATTGGCCACGACAGTAGTCAGAGTGTATCCGGTCTGGGCCGCTGGCTCAACGGTATTCTCCGCGTAGCAGAGGCAGACCATATGCTGATCGAATACACCATCCGCCCTGATATGGCTAACCCAATGGGGGTATTGCACGGCGGAGCAGCCGCTGCCATCATGGACGATCTGGCGGGTATTCTGGTCTTTACCCTGAACCGCGAGTTTGGCTTTACATCCGTAAACCTTAACGTCGATTTTTTGAGTCCGGCGCGACTGGGTGAGGTTATCACCGCCGAAGCTCGCATTATCCGGGCGGGCAAAAACATTATCCACCTCGAAAGCACCATTCGGGCCACGGATGGACGAATTGTTGCCAAAAGTGCCACCAACCTGATTCAGACCTCGGTGAAACTCAGTTTCTGAGTCGGTCAGTCAATCAGGTAGTCCGTTAATCAGTAAAAAAACCAACCCACTGATTGACTAACTAACTGTTTTTTCTTACCTTTGCGCCCTCATTTCCAATTAGTCAAAACAAAAATCATGTACGCAATCGTAGAGATCGCAGGGCAGCAATTTAAAGTCGAGAAGGGCCGCACACTGTATACCCACCGGTTACAGGGCGATGTGGACGCTGTACTTGTGTTCGACAAGGTACTCCTTGTTGATAACGACGGCAGCATCACCATAGGTGCGCCGATCGTTGACGGGGCCACAATCAATGCCAAGATCGTGGAACACCTGAAAGGCGAAAA